>CAIUQW010000270.1 GCA_903901395.1 uncultured Chlorobiales bacterium
ACGCGCCCGCCCGTGTAGCCGACCGTCGTCGAAAGCACCCCCTTCACCTTCTTGAAGTGGTACTCGACGCCCCAGAAGCACCCGCCCGCGAACACCGCCTTCTCCGTCGTCGTCGCTGGCTTGTCGGCTGGCTCGAAGTTGAGCGAGATCGAGTTGACGCAGTATCGCGCGTTCTTCGCCGTAAACCCTTCATTATAAAAGACATGGCCCAGGTGTCCGCCGCAGGTTGCGCAGAGAATCTCTATGCGCCGGCCATCGCGGTCACTCTCCTGCTTCACCGCGCCCGGAATGGCGTCGTCGAAGCTCGGCCAGCCGGTGCCTGAATCGAACTTCGCGTCCGACCGGAACAGCGCCGCGCCGCACTGCTTGCACTGGTACACGCCCTTCTCCTTGTTCAGGTAATACTGCCCGCTGAACGGCCTTTCGGTGCCCTTGTCGATGATGACGTACTTTTCATCCGGGGTAAGCTCCTTGTACTGCATTGATACCTCCTTCTGCTTTACCGCCCCCGGCGCCGGAGCCGTCTCGACCGGAGCGGCCCCACAGCTCGCCAGAAGCAAAACGAAAATGATGGAAACGATTCTGAACAACATCGCTATTCAAAAAAACAGTGGACAATATGGCGATGAATAGAAGCCAATGAGCCACGCTCGCCACTTATAATTCATCATTCTTTCAACCCTCTTCACCGCCATATTGTTTCCGGCATGTGAATTCCGTACTACTCCGCGCATACAGAACAGCTTCGCCAACAAGCACTGCTCTCTGTCGCAAACAGATGGTGAGGACGGTAATTGACGAGGATGAAATACTTGAGGGATTGGTAACTGATGAAACGGCTATCGGCAGGAATATCGGAGAGTTAGCGGCGGAAGCGCTCGGAGCCGGTGAAGGCTGCCAGACGGACATCCGTGAGACGAATCACTCGATGCCGCGACTGGCAGTCCTGCCGATGGCGAAGATTCAGAGGAAGGGCGAATCCTCTTCCTGCTGCTTTTTGGATTGACCGAATCCTCCGGAGATCATCTCGCCGACCTTCATGACGGTTGTCCCGGCTGCAAAGATGCCGAGGCCGACGACGGCGACACCTGCAAGTCCTTGCAGAATCGGCAGCCCCATCGGCGACAGCAGCGCCCCGGCCCCCGCGACAGTCGCGGCTGTCTTCAGTACGTTACCCTGGATTGGTTCCTGTTCCATATGAGTGTTTTGATTTGATGTTGGAATGAAAAAAATCTCGTCATGGTTCCCTGATGCCGTCCGCGCTCGCCCGGATCGGTTAAGATAGCGGCGCGGATCATCTGAAAAAAATCACGCAACCCTTTGCAAAATTGATCGCCAAACCCTATACTGTCACCTCGTTCATGAAAATGGACTGACTTTTAAGGACAATTAGCTCAGTTGGTTAGAGCGTTCGCTTCACACGCGAGAGGTCGTAGGTTCGAATCCTACATTGTCCACCACTCCCCGACTCCCGTTTCAGCCGACGTCAAAGCGTTGATCCTGCTTTGTCATTCTGATCACGACACCTCGGGAGAAGAATCCAGTCCCTTTCAGACTCCCTTCCCAACGCTCAAAGCTCCTTAATTTTTTCAAATATAACGAAAAAACTCGCCGCTAAAGGAAAATAGCTACGGACGATTAGGATTTGGCTTTGGATCGATGAATATGAGTGACGTGATTTTGTGCAATTAAGAAAATAACACATTATATTAATCGCATTACATGGCCGCTAAATGGCTTTTGTGACTAATTATCGTTTTCTCAAATTAACGACAAACCTTATTTCTCATACATTACATTCTTTATCAGACATTGCCATTTAATCCAGCGGCATCAGATCAAAGATCACGCATGTATTTTTTCAATATTTTCATGTATTTCATAAATAGCTGCTTTTAGTACCTGCAAGCAAATCTTTGCAGTATGCATTCTAGGAGAAAAACCTGATGCCATTTGCTCGAAAGGATGTATATAATTACGAAAATCTCTCAAAGCATGGCTGAACTTATGTGTATCCACATTAATCAATCTCAAGTCAAGGGCGACATCAATAAAGGCAGCCAAAGACCAATCGTGGAAACGTTTGACTTTACCCTCACGGTCTTTAGGTGACAATCTTGAAGAATTGAACATTTTTGGATTATTATAAGCCAAACCAAGCAAAATACCTTCAAGTGCACTTCCCGCAAGCATTATAACCGCCAAAGGAGCTTCAGCAGCAAATGATTTTTTAATTTCAGAAATCCTTTCATCTAAAAACATTACGAGAGTTCCTTCCAGGCCAATTTCAGAAACTGAAACCTCTGAAAACTCTCTTTTTAAAAATTCGTATTCACTAAGTGTATTTGATTTTTTTTCATCAAATTCAATTTTCTGTAGTTTTTTAAAATACAATTCCGCTCCATCTCTCACTAATAACCATTTATCAAAAGCCAAATACTTATTAAACTGATCAATATATTCATCGAGTTTATCAACATTACCAATAAAGTTTATTGGTGAGAATACAGTTCGTATACACTCATCAATCTGAGGCGTACCATTTATCTTTTTTAAACATTCATCAGTATATATCCATCGAGATGGAAATCCCTGCCCGTATGAATCATGAAATCCAAGATCGTTAAAAAATTTAACTAATTTTGGCCCTGATCGATATTCAGTATCCTCATTTATCAAAAGGCGAAGTTTTTCTAAAGTTTTCTGACTTAG
Organism: uncultured Chlorobiales bacterium; assembly: GCA_903901395.1. Lineage (GTDB taxonomy): Bacteria > Bacteroidota > Chlorobiia > Chlorobiales > Chlorobiaceae > Chlorobaculum. The sequence continues at coordinate 2,713 of CAIUQW010000270.1, forward strand.
AATCATATATCCCCGATATTCTTGAATTATGTCTAAACACTACTCGGACTACTACCTTTATTGTACGGAATATTTATGACTTTTGACAAACGATTGTCTGCTGAACCGCCAACATTTCGACGGGTTTGAAGAGTTTTTGGCATTTTTGACCGTCTCGGAACCATCCGCATATTTACGGTATTTCTTTTTGCTTGAAGACGTTGCGGCTTGCGTGAAGCTCGCTGGCTCTGGCGGACTCGACAGGGTAGCTCACGGGTGTGTGCGATACCGCTGCGAAATCTCCTTTAGGGAGAGATTGAGCCAATGCAAAACAGATTCAAATCTGGTGAAAATGATTTTTTTAGATTCTATCGCCTTAAATACATGCTTTTGATGATGCCTCATATACTCCTATATATATAAAACATAGATACTACGCAGTTATCTTTTTGTGTATATCCAGATGTTCAATTACTTTTTTAAAGGGACGTTCTCGGCTGAGTTCGTTTGAGAATTGCTTTTGAAGTAACCACGACTCTGATGAAAGCGCTGTTCCCAGCATTTTTGCTTGCATCTGTTCACTCTCCATCCTTTTTTCAAGGATGGAGAAGCTCCATGAAAACGCTGACTCAGCAGAGTCACACGCCCTATCCCCGCCATTACGCTACTCACCGTAATTTTTGTGCAACCACACTGAGCCATTTGGCAGTATCACTTACGGACGGATTGTCATCATGAACAGAAATTCAAAACTCACCGAGAAGCAGAAAAAGCTTACCTACCGGAGCATTTTCAAGGATAGCTGCGAATCAAAATTCCTTATAGACCGGGCAGGCACTATTCTCGATGCCAATGACGCTTTCTGCGAACGCATTGGTAAAGCACCGCATGAATGCCATGGGATGAATATTTTCAGCTTACTGCCTCCTGATGTTGCGGCAAGAAGAAAAATATATACGGATGAAGTTTTCCGAACGGGCAAGCAAGTCTATTTCGAAGATGAGCACAATGGTCAGTATTTAAGAAGCTCTGTTTATCCGATATCTGGAGATAACGGTGAAACAGAGATGTTGTATATACTCGTTCAAAATATTACCGAAACAAAGCTTAATGAACAAAAAAACAAAAAATACGCTGCAATAAGCCAGGAGGTGATGGA
>CAIUQW010000271.1 GCA_903901395.1 uncultured Chlorobiales bacterium
CGCCAGCAGTACGGCCTGAACGATCCGCTGCCGGTGCAGTACATCAAGTGGCTCGGCAATGTGCTGCACGGTGATTTCGGGCGCAGCTTCAGCCGCGCGCAGCAGCCGGTGGTCGAGGTGATTGCCGAGGCGCTGCCGGTGACGATGACCATCGCCATTCTGACGCTCATCGCAAACTTCGTCTTCGGTATCATCATCGGAGTCATCTCGGCGGTGAAGCAGAACAGCTTCCTCGACCGCTTCCTGACGGTGACGGCGCTCTTCTTTTACTCCATGCCGGAGTTCTGGTTCGCGCTGATGATGATCATCCTCTTCGCGCTGAAACTGCCGCTCTTCCCGGTCTCCGGCCTCAACGAGGTTGGCGCGGAGAGCTACGGTACGTTCGGCTTCATCATGGATCGCATCTGGCACCTCGCCCTGCCGGTAACGGTGCTCAGCATCAACGGCTCGGCGGGCATCGCGCGGTACGTGCGCGGCAGCATGCTGGAGGTGATCCGGCAAGACTACATCCGCACAGCGCGGGCCAAGGGTCTCAGCGAGCGGGTGGTGATCCTGAAGCATGCCTTGCGCAACGCGCTTCTGCCGGTGGTGACGCTCATGGGCAGTTCGCTGCCGTTCATCTTCAGCGGGGCGCTTTTCATCGAGGTGATCTTCGCATTTCCCGGCATGGGGCGCGTGACGGTCGAGGCGATCTTCGCCCGCGACTATCCGCTGATCATCGCCGACACCTTCGTCTCCGGCATCATGATCGTCTTCGGCAATCTCTTGGCCGACGTGCTCTACGCCGTGGTCGATCCGCGGATCAAACTGTAAAATTTCGAAGCGCGTGAGGATTGAAGCGTTGAATACCGCTCCGGACGCGACGGAAGTCCGGTTCGAGGAGCAGATACGACCGCAGAGGATGGGGGATTTCGCGGGCCAGAAGAAGCTGACCGACAACCTGAAGGTCTTCATCACCGCCGCGCGGAAGCGGAGCGAGGCGCTCGACCACGTGCTGCTCTCCGGCCCGCCCGGCCTCGGCAAGACGACGCTCGCGCACATCATCGCATCCGAGATGGGGGGCGGCATCAAGATCACCTCCGGCCCGCTGATCGACAAGCCGGGCAACCTCGCCGGGTTGCTCACCAGCATGAAAAAGGGGGATATTCTCTTCATCGACGAAATCCACCGGCTTGCCCCGGCGGTCGAGGAGTATCTTTATTCGGCGATGGAGGATTACCGCATCGACATTCTGCTCGACAGCGGCCCGGCCTCGCGCGCGGTGCAGCTCAAGCTCGAACCCTTCACGCTGGTCGGCGCGACCACGCGGGCTGGTCTCCTGACCTCGCCGCTCCGGGCGCGTTTCGGCATCAACAGCCGCCTCGACTACTACAGTCCCGAATTGCTGCAAGGCATCATCGTCCGGGCAGCGGGCATCCTCAACATCGGCGTCGATGAGGATGCCGCGATGGAGATCGCCCGCCGCTCGCGAGGAACCCCGCGCATCGCCAACCGCCTCTTGCGCCGCGCACGCGACTTCGCGCAGGTGGCGGGCGACGTCTCGATTTCGCTTGCCGTCGCGCGGCGCACCCTCGAATCGCTTGAAATCGACGAGGGCGGCCTCGACGACATGGACAAGAAAATTCTCGAAGCGATCGTGCGCAAATTCAACGGCGGCCCGGTTGGCGTGGCTTCGCTTGCCGTTTCGGTCGGCGAGGAGCAGGACACCATCGAGGAGGTTTACGAGCCATACCTGATCCAGATGGGCTACCTCTCCCGAACGCCTCGCGGACGTGTCGCAACCCGCCTCTCCATAAGCCGCTTTGGTCATCCGGGCATTTCCGGCCAGGGGCCGCTCTTCGACGCCGCCGAAGGCCATGACGGATAAAGCACAATGCATCGGCTGGTTCCGGCGGCTTTTCGCGCTGCTGGCGCTCCTCCTCATCGCCGCGCTGTTCAGCGCCACGACGAAGGCGGCTGTTCGTCCAGAATCTGTCGCGTCATATTCCGCTGCACCCGATTCCGCGACGGACGCCAAATCGGAGTTTGCGCAGGGCCTGTTTCTCGACATGAAGGGTGATTACTGGGGCGCTATCGACAGCTTCAGAAAGGTCATGGCCGAGCGACCAGCCGAAGCAGCCGTCAGCTATTCGATCTCCAAATCATACGTTCGCCTGGCCGTGCTCGATTCGGCGAGGGTTTACGGTGAAGCCGCCGTCAAGCTCGATCCCTCGAACAAACACTATCTCAGGTATCTCGCGGGCATCGCCCATGAGATGCGTGATTACGATCGGGCCGCCGAACTGCTCGGTCAGGATTCGCTGCTTGAGCCTGAACGCTCCGAGATCAGCTATCTGCAAGGCATTGAATATCTTGCGGCAAACAAGCCGGAGCAGGCGCTCGAAGCGTTCCAAAAAGCCGTGAGGGTCGATCCGTACAATCAGGCTGCCCTTTCGCAGGTACTGTCGCTTGAAATTGGACTGAAGCGTTATCCTGAGGCGATAGAAACGGTCAGGCAGTTGCTCAAGCTTGGCGGAGATGAGGTGAATCTCGGCATAATGCTTGCCGAACTCTATACGAAAGGTGGTCAGGAGGAGCTGGCCATTCAGACGTTGCGGGAGCTGGGGGAGAGTGATCGCGACACTATCGCCTATCGGATCGCCCTGTTCGACCACTACATCCGGGCTGGGCGAAAGGATGATTTTCATCGTGATCTCAGAGTGTTTCTCGACGCCAAACTGTTGCAGCCAGAGCAGCTTCGCGATTTCGCCAGGCTTTACATCTCGCGTTCCGGAAAGGATTCGCTCTTTGTCGCTCCGGCGCTTGAGCTGCTCGACGAACTGATTGCCCGGTCGCCCCGTGACAGCGAGCTTTTCATGCTGAAAGGGATGTACTTCATGGTGCGCAACCGGCAGCCGGAGGGTATCGAACTGCTTGCCAAAGCCGTGCAGCTCGACTCCCGCAATACGACGGCATGGGAGTACCTGATCACCGCCCGCTTCGAATCGGGCGACAAGCGCAAAGCGTTCGAGCTTCTCGCGCAAGCAAAGCGCAAGCTGCCCGGCGAACGTTTGCGCTGGGGCGCTATCGAGGGGTATCTGCTGCTGAATTCCCATGCTCCGAAGCGGGCGGCAGCAGTGCTTGAAACGGTTGTCAGAACGAAGCAGAAGCATCCAGACAAACAGCTTCTGATCGAGGCCAACAACAATCTGGCGATGGCCTTCGACCAGCTCGGCAAGAAAAAGCAGTGCCGCGACGCCAACGCGCGAGTGCTCGAACTCGATCCGCACAACACGCTCGCCATGAACAACCTCGCCTACATGCTCGCCGAAGAGGGAATCAGACTCCGGCAGGCGTTACGTTTCGCCATGAACGCCGTGATGCTTGAACCGGACAACGGCGTCTATCTCGACACGCTCGGCTGGGTGCACTACAAACTCGGCAACAACGAACTCGCCCGCCAGACACTCGAAAAAGCGGTTGCCACCGGTTTGGAAGAGGCGGATGTATATCGTCACCTCGGCGAAGTTTACCGGAAGCTCGGCTATGAAGTCAAAGCGAAGGAGATGCTGGAGAAGGCGAAAAGCGTGAAGAAACGCTGAATCACGCTGTGCCAAAACAGTTCCATGCAGCAAAAATACTTCGTATCTGCAGAGCTAAGTAACCTTTTGTGTGGGATTATTGGCTGATTTTGAGGCCAGAAAAAAGGCTGCGACCGTGCGCTTTCTCTCGGGAGAAAGAGCGCGATGCCGTCGAATGAGTTCCTTGAGTCGAGCATTCACGCCACCCTCAAC
>CAIUQW010000272.1 GCA_903901395.1 uncultured Chlorobiales bacterium
CGGGAACACGAGGTCGTTGACCGTCAACGTGTTTTCCTGAACGAGGTTGCGGAGAGCGGCGGTTCTGCGAAGTCTTCTCGGGCGGTGAACGATATTGAGGAGGTCGAGCTGGCTCATGGTGCTGGATGATTTTGTTAAAAAGAAAAACCAAGATAAGAAAATCCGTCAACATCGTGAAGGCGGCCTTGCGTTTTTCACCGTATATCGTTAGGTTCGGCCTGCGATGATTATCTTACGTCATCATTCGCATTCTTAATCATTTAACGTGACGATTCAGCTATGACTCCTGACCTTCAGCTTGCGCTCGAACTGGCCGAAAAGGCCGGAAAACTGACGCTTGGTTACTTCGGTCGCAAATCGCTTCAGGTCTTCTCGAAGCGCGACGATACGCCAGTTACCGAGGCGGATCGCAAAGCCGAGGAGCTGATACGTCAGGGAATTACGTCGCATTTTCCCGATGACGGCGCATTTGGCGAGGAGTTCGACGAGCGTCCCTCCGGCAACGGTCGACGCTGGATCATCGATCCCATCGACGGCACCCGCTCCTTCATCCACGGCGTGCCGCTCTACGGCGTGATGATCGCGCTCGAAGTCGATGGTCAGCTCCGGCTTGGCGTCATCAATTTTCCCGCGCTTGGCGAACTCTACCACGCCGAAGTTGGCGGTGGAGCTTTTGTGAACGGTTCGCCCGTGCAGGTCTCCGCCATCTCGGAGACTTCGTCGGCCACGGTGCTCTTCACCGAAAAGGAGTATCTGCTCGACGCGCCATCGACACATCCGGTCGATCAGCTTCGTTCGAGCGCCGGGCTGGTGCGCGGCTGGGGCGATTGCTACGGCCACATGCTGGTCGCGTCGGGCCGCGCCGAAGTTGCCGTGGACAAGATCATGAGTCCGTGGGACTGCGCTGCGGTGATTCCGATTGTCACCGAAGCCGGTGGTTGCTGCTTTGATTATCATGGCGTGACGACCATCACCGGCCAGGGGCTTGTCAGCGCCAACCGGGCGATGGGCCAGGCGCTTATCGCCTCGATCGGGGAGTGCCGCCGATGAGCCTTGTAACGATGCTGCTTTGCGTGATTGTTTTTCTGCTTCTCGTCATTATCGCGATGCTCGCGACCGGCTGGCCCGGCAAAGAGCGTGAGGAGATCGAGCAGCTCGGCAACAGCCTGCGCCGTCAAATGGCCGAGCAGCGAGGAGACAATCTTCAGCTCATGAAAAGCATTCGTATCATCGTCGAAGATGCCGTGAAGGAGTCGGTCGAAAAGGAGATGGCCACCGTTCCGCCGAGAGGTCGTTCGCGGAAGTCAGCGCGAGCAAAAGCGCAGGAAGCTGCCGAAACTGTCACGGATGTTGTCGTTGCCGATGAGGAACCGGACAACGGCGCTCAGCTCTCCGTTCTGCAAACGATGCAGATTCCGCTGTTTCCTGAAAAAACCGCAACTGACTCGCCAGCAACCGAGCTGGAAACGATCCACATGGGCTTCGTCGATGATATTCCGGAGGTTAGCGAGTAACGGTTCGATAGGTCAAATAGGTCGTCCACACGACTTTACGCTGAAAATATAGAAGAAAACTACTACTTCAAATCAGCGCCGCCGCTATCGCTTTGGCGAAATTGGGGCCGTCGAAGTATTCGGGAATGATGTCCACCTTGATGCCGAGTTTTTCGAGCGCGCCGGAGGTGGTGGTGCCGATAGCGGCGATAAGTACGCTATCCGGAACCTCCTTCGTACCCATCGCTTCGAAAAAGTTGATGGCGGTCGAGGGACTGGTAAAAGAGAGGCAGTCGAGTTTGCCTTCGGCGAGCAGCGATTTGACCTTTTGGGTCTCTTCGAGCGAAGGCTGAATGTTGTCGTAAACGGTCAGCTCCACGCAAATGCCTCCGCGTCGAGCGATGATTTCGGGGATGGTGCCGAGCGAAAGGCTGCCACGCACGAAAAGAAAG
>CAIUQW010000273.1 GCA_903901395.1 uncultured Chlorobiales bacterium
GTGCTCGAAGGGGTCAACCTCAAGATCGACGAAGGGGAGTTCGTCTGCATCCTCGGCCCGACCGGATGCGGCAAATCGGTGACGCTGCAAATCGTGGCCGGTCTTCTGGAGCAATCCTCGGGCAGGGTGATTCTCGACGGCAGGGAGGAGCACGGCCCCGGCCCGCACAAGGGAATGGTGTTTCAGGAGTACGCGCTCCTGCCGTGGCGCAACGTGATCGAGAACGTCGAGATCGGCCTCGAACTCAAGGGTGTGTCGAAAAAGGAGCGACGCAAAATCGCGCTGGAGTACCTCGACATCGTCGGCCTTAAAGGGTCGGAGGAGAGCATGGTGCACGAGATTTCCGGCGGCATGCGCCAGCGGGCGGCGATTGCGCGCGCACTGGCGAACCATCCGAAAATCCTGCTCATGGACGAGCCGTTCGAGGCGCTCGACGCCCTCACCAAGGAGGAGATGCAGATCCAGATTCTCAAAGCGTGGGAGAAGACCAGGACGACCATCTTTTTCGTGACGCACGACGTCGATGAGGCGATTTTCCTCTCCGACAAAATCTGCGTGATGGACATCAATCCCGGACGGGTGAAAAAGATCATCGAGAACCGCCTGCCTCGGCCACGGCACGAAAAGGTGTGCCGCACGGACCCGGAGTTCGGCGAACTGCGCGACCAGATCATGCAGCTCTATTCGTCGCTCAAGGATGATGAACTCGACCTTGTCTTCTAACGGAAAACCCTATCGCATCATGGTAAACAAGAGATACAAAGTGGCTGTGTCCTGCCTCCTCCTGACGACAGGATTGCTCGCTGCGTGCAAGAGCGAGCCGGGCGAAAAGGCGGGAAAAGTCACGGAAAAAGCGCCGGTTGCAGCGGTGACGGCGCTGGAGGCCGCAAGCGAGAAAGACCCCACGACCAATGAACGCGCGGTCAAGGGGCTTCGGCTCTATCTTGGCTACTGCTTCGTTTGCCACGGGCAGAGCGGGCGCGGCGACGGCCCCTACGCCCGGACGCTCTCGGTGAAGCCCGCCAATCTGGCGGATCGTGACTACTTCGCCGGAAAAACCGACAAGGAGATTCACGACGTCATCAGCCGGGGCGGCGTGTCGCATGGCAAGTCGATCCACATGCGTCCGCTCGGGATGCAGCTCAGTTACGACCAGATCGAGGATATCGTGGCCTACATCCGGGTGCTGAATCGCGGCGTGCCGGTCGAGCTGGAAAAAAAGAGCGGCAACACGGCGTCGGACATCTACGGCATGTCGTGCATAATGTGCCACGGCAAGTCGGGCGATGGCGACGGGGAGATCGCCCGCAAGCTCGGCATCGCCATCAGGCCGCTCGGCGGCAGCGAGGTGCAGGCGCTGAGCGACGAAGCGCTTCGGAAAATCATCTCCGAAGGCATCGCCGATCCGTCGCGGCCCAATGCTTACTACATGCCGCCTTGGCGCGAGAGCCTGACCGGCGATCAGATCGACGAGCTGGTGCGGTATGTCCGGTCTTTGAAGAAATAAGAAAAGGACGGCAGGGACAAAAGGGATAGCAAGGACGAAAAAGAGATCGGGAATTGCGGGGCCGTCGGGGAAGAATGGGCGGTCTCAAATCAGTGAGGGAGAAGTTATGGACGAGAACAAACAGTACCAGTACAGCGACGAGCTGACCAGTTCGCGGCAGGCTCCGGAGTATCGTCCGGGAATGTCGCTGAACGAGCGGATAAAGCTCGTGCACAAGCTCAATTACAGCAAGGAGGAGGTGATCGCCCACACGGCAAACAAGGCGGTGGCGGAGATGGTCGGGCACATGGAGAAGGAGGGGATCGGCAACACCTTCGACCGTTTCATGCAGCAGCATCCGCAGTGCGGTTTCGGACTGACCGGTGCGTGCTGCGCCTTTTGCTCCTACGGCCCGTGCCGGGTGAACGAAAAGCATCCCCACTCGATCTGCGGCAAGGATGTCGATCTGATCGTCGCGGGCAACGCGCTTCGGCGGCTCGCCTCGGGTATGTCCGCTCACGGCGCACACGCCCGCGAGGTGTTTATCGCCCTGAAAGCTGCGGGCGACGGCTCGGCGCCGATCCCGATCAAGTGCCCCGAAAAGGCGTGGGCGGTCGCCAAAGCGCTCGGGCTTGAGAGTGAGGGCAAGAGCGTCGAGCAGATATGCGTCGAGATCGCTGACCGCTTCATCGACGACTTGCAGCGCTCGCTGCCGAAGCATCACGACACGCTCTTTGCGCTCGCGCCGAAAGAGCGCTCGGAGCTTTGGGAAAAGCTCGGCATCATCCCGATCAGCGCCTATCACGAGTGCTTCGAGTCCAACAACATCACCAGCCACGGCACCGACTCTGATTTCGAGAGTCACATGCAGGCCTTCCTGCGCACGGTGCTCGCCTACGCCTACACCACCGTCGTTTCGACGTCGCTCGCCACCGACATCGTTTACGGACTGCCCCGGCGCTCGAAGCTCAACGTCAACCTCGGCAGCATCCGCAAGGAAAACTGCATCAACATCGGCATCAACGGTCACGCGCCGATGGTGGCGTTCGCCATCTGCGACATCGTCGGTACGCCGAAGATCATGGAGAAGGTGAAGGCGGTCGGCGCGGAGGATATTCGCCTCTACGGCATGTGCTGCACCGGCGGGGAGTTCGTCGAGCGCGACCTCGGCATTCCGCTCGTCGCGATGGCCTCCTCCGCCGAAATGGCCGTCGCCACCGGCGCGTTCGAGGCGATCGTGGTCGATCAGCAGGATGTGCTTCCCGGCATGATGCCGGTCGCCCGTCGCTTCCACACCAAGGTGATCACCACCTCGCCATCGGGCCGCAAGGAGGGGGCGATTGTGCTCGAACTCGACTACTATCTCAAGAATCTCGACAGGATTTACGAACTCGCCGAAGAGATTCTCGACATCGCCATAGAAAACTACGTCAACCGTGATGGCGAAAAAATTCATATTCCCGACATCAGGGCGAAGGTCGAGCTGGGCTTCAGCGTCGAGGAGATCGCCCGCCTTTTCGACGGTTCGATGCCCGAAAAGAAGATTCACGGCCTCGCCCGGCTGCTGAAGGAGGGCAAGATTCGGGGCATCGCGAACTTCGGCTCCTGCGGCAACATTCGCGGCGCGGTGTTCGAGCGCAATCAGGTCGTCATCGCCCGCCAGCTCATCAAGAACGATGTGCTCGTGACCGCCCACGGCTGCTCCGGCATGGGGCTGCTCTTCGCCGGTCTGGCGCATCCCGACGCCTCGAAGCTGTGCGGCCCCGGACTTCGCGAGGTGGTCGAAACGTTGCAGATTCCGCCCGTGCTGCACGTCGGCGCGTGCACCGACAGCACGCGAGCCAGCCAGGTGATGGCCTACACGGCCAACGCGGCGGGCCAGCCCAATCCGGCGATGCCCTTCGCGATGGTGGCCGCCGACCCCGCCGCCGAAAAGACGATGGGCGCGCGCTACGCCTTCATCCTCAACGGCATCGAGACCTACTCCTGCGTACAGGACAACACGCTCGCCTCCGACCGCTTCATCGACTACGTGAGCAATCGGCTGCGCACAATGGTCGGCGCGGCGATGAACTGGAATCCCGACCCCTACCAGACCGCCGAAGACATTCTGCGGATGCTCGACCGCAAGCGCGAAGCCCTCGGCTGGCCGGTCAGCGACTACGTCATCGGCACGAAGGAAGAGATCGAAGAGACGATTCCCGACACGGTCGAGATCGGCAAATCGTGCTGCATGAACATGTAACCTGTAACCGCCATGTCCAGAGACAACGCACAAGAATCAGAGGCGATACGCCAGCACTGGGACGCAAAATATCACGTCACGCCATTCGAGTGCCTGAGCTGGTATCAGAGCGTCCCGCAGGAGTCGCTACGCCTCGTCGAAGCGGCAGGCATCGCCCGCGACGCGCCGGTTATCGACGCGGGCGGGGGCGCGTCGCTGCTTGCGGAAACGCTGGTGCAGCTTGGCTATATGGATGTTACGGTTGTGGATTGCTCCCGGCAGGCTCTCGACGAGGCGCGTTTTCGGATGGGCGCGTCAGCTTCTCGCGTCGCCTGGATTTGTGCCGACATCCGCACGTTCCGCTCGGCGAAAAAATACAGCCTGTGGCATGACCGCGCGGTGTTTCACTTCATGACGAGCGAGGATGACCGCCGCCGCTATCTGGCGAGCCTCGACGCCTGCCTCGACGACGATGGCATGGCGTTTATCGGCACCTTCGCCGTGAACGGCCCGGAACGGTGCAGCGGCCTCCCGGTGCAGCGCTACGACGCGGAGCTGATCTCAGGCGTTTTCGCCCCGCGCTTCGAGCTCGTTTCATCCAGCGACGCCCGCCATCTCACCCCGACCGGCTCGACGCAGGAGTTCGCCTGGTTCACCTTCCGGCGAACGAACCGTTAAACGCAACTGTCATGCCGATTCGCCCATAAGTGCTTTCAGAAAAACCAGTTGGCGAGATTGTCGCGTTCGCCCCAGTAGAGGTGCAGGTAGGAGGCGATGGTGTTGCCGACGCGGAAGAGGCTGGTCGGAACCTCCTGGTCGCGGGCGTTGCGTACCTCGGCTATGGTGTCGATTTCGCCCTGCCGCGAAATTCGGGAGTAGTGGAATTCGTGGCCGCGCAGTTCGACGCCCTCCGTTTCAGTCGGATAAACCTTTCGGTAGCCGAGCGTTAACCGGGCCTCCTGCATGGTGGTGTCGAGGTCGAGCACGCCGCACATCGGGTAGGTCGCGCCGTCGGCGAGGGTGAGCCTCTGGCCGAGGTACATCAGGCCACCGCACTCGGCCCAGGTCGCGCCTCCGCTTTGGCACCACGCGGCAACAGATTTACGCATCGATGCGTTCTCCGCGAGCGCTTGGGCGTGAAGCTCCGGGTAGCCTCCGGCCAGATAGACGAGGTCGGCTTCGGGAAGCTTCTCATCGTGCAGCGGGCTGAAGAATCGCACCTCGCCGTATCGACTCAGCGCCTCTATGTTGTCGTGGTAGATGAAGTTGAAGGCTTCGTCCCGCGCGACGGCGATCACCTTGCCCGGCGTTCGCGTCCTCGCCTGAACCTTTTCAACTTCCGGCAGTTCGATCCGGGCCACTTCGAGCAGCCGCTCGATATTCACCGTTTTTTCGATGTGGTCGGCCATCGCGTCGATGATGCCTTGCCGGTCGTACTCCGCCGAGGTGTTGAGGCCGAGGTGGCGCTCGTCGATCGTAATGTCGCTGTTGCGCGGCAGGTAGCCGAGCGGCTCGACGCCGACGTCCTTCGCGGCGGCTTCGAGGTAGCTGTAGTGCGACGCGCTGCCGACGCCGTTGAAGATGACGCCCGCGATCTTGACTGAAGGGTCGAAGTTCTTGTAACCGTAAAGCATCGGCGCGGCGGAGTAGGCCATCTTCGAGCCGTCGATCACCATGATGACCGGCAAGCCAAGCAGGGCGGCGATTTCGGCGCTGCTGCCGTCCGATTTTTCGGCTCCGTCGAAGAGGCCCATCACCCCCTCGACCACCGAAATCTCCGCCGTCGAGGCATGGCGGGCGAAGAGCGAGCGGACGTGTTGCTTCGAGGCCATGAAGGTATCGAGATTGAGGCCAGGTCGCGACGTATTTCCAGTCGAGGCGGCCATTGCGTGGAGCATCGTGTCGAGGTAGTCCGGGCCGCACTTGAAGGGCTGGACGCTCATGCCGCGCCGCGCGAAGAGTCGCAACAGACCGAGGGTGATGGTCGTTTTGCCCGAGCCGCTCGACGGGGCGGCGACGAGGAAGCCGCGCGTTTGCGTCCGCACTTCGTTACTGCTCATTGCTCTCGATCAGCTTTTTCATTCCGGCGATGCCTTCGAGGATGCGCGGGCCGGGGCGCAGGTAGAGGCGGTTGTCGAACTTGTCGTAAATCCGGTTGCTGCGCACGGCGCTGATGCCCTGCCAGCCAGGGCGCTGCTTCACCACGCCAGCGGCGAGCGTTTCGTTGGCCATGTACATACAGGCAATGAGGTCGGGATTTTCGCGGATGACCCATTCTGGCGAGACCTCGAAGTACTCCTTCTCGACCGCGTCGCCGATATTGCGCCCGCCCGCGTAACCGATCAGGCGCGAAACGAAGCTGTGGCGGCCACCCGTCCAGAGCGGATCGTTCCAGATTTCAAGGTAGATCGACGGTTTGCGCGTTTTTGCGGCAGCCTCCTTGCGATATTCCGCCAGCCCCTTCTCGATCACCGAAGCGAGGCTGTCCGCCTGCCTCGCATGGCCCGTGAGTGCGCCGAGCTTGCGGAGCGTTGCCGGAATCTCCTCGGGATCCTGGCAGCGGACATGTTCATGGCGGATGTGCATCTCGTCCATTTTCTTCGCCATCTGCTTGTCGGCCAGATCGACTTCGAGCACCAGATCGGGATTCATCGAGGCGAGCACTTCGAGCGACGGGCGTCCGAAGGAGCCGACCACCGGCACCTTTTCGGCCTCGGCGGGCCAGTCGCAGGCGCTGGTTCTGCCGACGAGCTGCGGCCCCGCGCCGATGGCGTAAAGCATTTCGGTAAGGCTCGGCGCGAGGCTGACGATGCGCTTCGGCGCTTCGGTGTCAGCTTGCGGCACTTGTGTTTTCGTCTCAGGCTCAGGCTGGCGCGAGCATCCGGCGAGCGCCTGGATGCAGAGGAGAAGCAAGGCGAAGAGTGGCACGGAACGTTTACTGATCGAGCGAGCGGGCATAGCGGTTCAGGACAAGGTTATGGGTGAAAGCGAGTTGCATCGAAAGCGCCTCGTCGAGCGTGAACCACGCCATTTCGGAGACCTCGTCAGGCTGCTCCTGCAACGCGCCCGATCCGGCCCCGGCAAACGCCAGCGCCACGGCATGGAAGCGATGCTCCGGAAAAATCTCCTCGAACCAGCCGACGAACTGTTCCGGCGCGAAATCGAGATTCGTCTCCTCCTTCACTTCACGCACGACGGCAGTTTCCGCAGCCTCGAAATCTTCGATATGCCCGCCTGGAAGGCACCACAACTCCTTGAAAGGATTGACGTTACGCCGGGTCAGAAGAATCGTCTGGCGATCCTCGGCAGGATGGACGATAGCGGCAACGGTAGCTTTAGGCATGGGGATGGATGAGGTGTTGACGATCTGGAACAGTCACGAAAAATTCCCCGCAAGATAGTGCAGAGGGTTTGTCAGGTCAAGAGGTTTTCGCTGGTGGTTGGGGATTAGCGGGAGGTCAGTGATCCTTTATTCTCTATTCAGCCAATAATCTGGCCGTCGTCGAAGATCAGCAACAGCAATGATATGTACCGCATCAGATTTCATTTGATAAATAACGCCAAACGGAAATCGGTTCACAAGGCAACGACGGGTATTTATAGACATGGGAGACCATGCATCAGGAAATCTAATAATGAGGGCTATTGTTGCATAGACTTCCTGTGCAAACTCCAATCCGAGACCTCGCTGGCAGTCTTCATAAAAGTCAACAGCCTTGTCGAATTCGGATTCCGCATCCTCATGAAAATAGAACTTCATTTGCTATGCTTTTCTCGAATTCTGGCAAAGACCTCTTCTCCAGAAATCCATTGAGCTTTGCCTTCTTCGATTTGCGATATCCGGCGTTCTGCCTCATCCGCCCAAAGACGATCTATTTCTGGATCGATAATGTCGTTGAGGCTTTCCTGAAGTTTCTGTATAAGACTCAATCGAAGATTTGCTGGTAGGGAAAGAGCTTCTTCTATAACTTTGTAATGTGTTTTTTGCATGGTGTTAAATTTTTGAAAGTGTTTTGATTACTTAATAGACTAACGTTCAAGCTATACGGTGCCAAGGAAGCGCAGCGTAGTTCGTGTCCGAACAAGTGACCAGCTAGGCCATTTAAGTGTAAATCTATTCATCATTTAATTTTTGGTAAACTGATTAATCCCTTATCAATTCTATCTTTTATTTTTACTTTCAATCTTTCTTCCAATTCTGTTTTAGTTTCGTATATAATAGCTGGATATGATGCAATATCAAAATGTAATGGAGTATTACTGTCGCAGGTTTGTATTACTTGTTTACCTAAAGCATGGGCATACCCAAGCTCATAATAGCAATTTGGTCTCGATTCTGTTAGGTCAGTAATGATAAAGCCTGCATTTTGAATGGTTGATATAATTGTGTCTGTTATTCTTCTATTTTCTTCGATTTCGTCAACTCTTTTACAGATGAAATTAAAAGAACATGCAGCTCTTTTTATTGCTGCATAAATATCAACCAAATCTTTATTGTCTTCATTAAATGACATGACAACAAAACATAAATCATTATCTATAATTGGAAAGTGTAGGTTTAAAGCATCCTTGTTTTCGATAGTATGAATTCCCTTTATTGTTAATTTTACTAAAAAATTTGGCCCTTTATTAGTAAAAGTCGGCTTTACATCTATAAAATCATCTTCACAAAGTCTTTGGAGTATTGCTATTAGCTTAGCTAATCCCTCATTTTCTAAAATTCTGTCTTCTAATAAATCAACAAAGTTATCTTTGTTTTTATAAGCAAAAGCTAAAGCCCTTCGAATTATTTCATTTTTTATCATGGGTATTCATTTTCATTTTACTCACGCAACAATATCTATATTGTTACCGCATAAAACTCTATTTCTCACGACCCATCTGTCAGTATTCTTGCCTTGCCGATTCCTACTCAAAATGCGAACAGTTATCCTGTAGCTAAATCATAAGCAAAATCTCGCACATCACCGCAACAAAAACCTCCGCCGACCAGTTCTCTTGAACATTCGCCCCCTAACCCGACAATCCTCGCCGGTAAAAAATCAACCCCAAACACCCAAGCGGGATACTTTTTGTTCGCGTTTGTCGTTTTTCTGAACGGAGTTATTTAAAGCTAGCCATTATCCGATGAACCTTCATACCAGAACCTGGGTGCAGAAGATGCCGGTGAGTATTGACCGCGCCTGGGATTTTTTTTCGATGCCGGACAATCTCGCGCGAATCACGCCGCCGGAGATGTTTTTGCGGGGCAATCGCGGGAGCGCGGGACGCGCGATTTACGAGGGGATGCGTTTGCACTTCGTGCTTTATCCGTTCATGATGATTCCTGTGCGGTGGACGACTGAAATCATGCGGGTCTCGAAGCCCGATTTCTTCGAGGATCGCCAGCTCGAAGGGCCGTACGAGCTGTGGCATCATACGCACCGGTTCCGCGAAATCGAGGGCGGGACGGAGATGACCGATATCGTCGAATACGCTTTGCCGTTCGACCTTTTTGGCGAAATTGTCGATTCGCTGATCGTTGGGCGGCGGCTCGACGAAGTGTTCGAGTACCGGCGGCGAAAGGTCGCGGAGATTCTCGGTAGCATGGCGTGACGGCTTGCAATTGAACGGGAAAATCGTAAATTGCGCCCGCAAAGATAGATGTTCTTTCACATGAATAGCTGGTGCCGGCTTGAAAGCCGGAGAATAGGGAAGTACGCGAGATTCGTACACTGTACCCGCAACTGTACAACGGAAAGCTGCCGCAAGCAGGCATGGCCACATGCCGCGAAGCCGCAGTTCGGCGCACGTCACTGCCACACTCCTCCACGGAGCGGGCGGGAAGGCATCGCCGGTTCAGCCGTTATAGTCAGGAGACCTGCCAGTTACTCTTTGCTCAGTGACAAGACTACGGGTTAATAGTCAGGCAAAGCGCTTCCGGTAACTCCGACTGTACAGCATCGTTTTTTCAGTGCACTCTCTTTTTTACGTCAATGGCGACTTTCGCTTTGACGCATTTCAGGCATTGATGGTTCGTTTCGCTGTCCCCACAAGAGCCGGGCCAGTCCTTTTCCTCAACCCCTGTCTGTTGATGTATTATTAATTCAACACAGGACAACAGATGAACAAAAGATCGCTCGCCACCCTCATGGCAGCAATGCTCGCAAGCCCAACGCTCCACGCAGAAGAGGCCGGATCGGATTATATCGGCCAGGAGGTCGTCGTTTCCGCTACGAAAACGCTCAACCGTATCAGCGACACCGGCGGCAGTTCCGTGACGGTGATCACCGAGCAGGAGATCAAAAATTCCGGGCAGCCGACCGTTATCGATGTGATCAAAGGGAGCACGGGAATCGATATCGCCTCCAACGGTGGGCCGGGAAGCAGCAGCAGCATCTATCTTCGAGGGGCCGATGCGAAATATACGCTTGTGCTCATCGACGGCGTGCCGGTGAACGATCCGGCAGACGGCACCAGATCGCCGAATCTGTCGAATCTGATGGTGGACAATATTTCGCAGATCGAAATCGTGCGCGGCCCGTCGAGCTTCCTGTATGGTTCCGGGGCTTCGGCGGGTATCATCAATATCATCACCAAAAAAGCCGGTGAGAAGCCGGAAGCGTATCTTGGCGTCGAAGGCGGCTCTTACGCTACGTATAAATATTACGGCGGAGCGAATGGGCGTCAGGGCATCCTGGATTATTCAATCGGTTTTTCACGTCTGAAAACTGACGGATTTTCATCGACTGACGAACGCAACCGCTTTGTCAATCCGACCGGCCTCGACTTTGAAAAAGATGGCTACGAAAACACCACCTTCTCGGGAAATTTCGGGCTGAAGCTGAACGATCATCTCCGGCTTGAAACGGTGCTGAGGCATACGGACGCCAACGCTGACTACGACAACCCCGGCGTCGATGTCGTTGGAAACGGGCAGGATTCGGAACAGTTCAGCGGTCGGGTTACCCTGAAGATGAACTATAAGCCGCTGACAAGCTCGTTGTATTACGGATTCAGCAGTCAGGATCGCTCCTACCTTGCAGACGGCGAGCTTTCGGCCAAATACCACGGCTATCTCTACGAAATCGGCTGGCAGGGAGACCTGATGGTTACCGACAACAACACGGCGAGCGTCGGTCTGAATTCGCAGCATGAACTGATCGATCAGAAGAGTTACGGTTTATTTGCCTCGTCCATCAACAACGATATGGCATCGAATGCCATTTTCCTTGAAGATCAGTGGCGCATCGGCAATCTGCGGCTCGTTGGCGGCGTTCGTTACGAGGACAACGAAAAATTCGGCGACAAGACCACCTTCAGGATTGCGCCTTCATATGCTTTCGGCAATACCCTTGTCAAGTGCAGCTATGCCACCGCGTTCAGGGCGCCTTCGCTCTATGAACTCTACTCGGACTACGGCAACGAGCAGCTCAAGGCGGAAAACAGCAAAGGGTGGGATTTCGGCATCGAACAAAAGTTCAGTGACCGCCTGACTGCCGGGACGACCTGCTTCAGAACCGATTATGACAATCGCATCGCCTTCGATCTCTCAACCTGGAAATATGCCCAGGTTGAGGGACGCACCAGAACCGAAGGTCTGGAAAGTTTTCTCGAATGGCGTCCGGACGCACCGTATTCCGTAACTGTCAACCACACCTATACCTACACCCAGGACGCGAACGATCAGGAATTGGCGCGGCGTCCGAGGAACAAGGTCGGCCTGACCTGTTCATGGAAAGTTACCGGCAAATTGAGGCTGAATACGAACATGCAGTGGGTTGGCTCGCGAAGGGACTCTGGAGCCAGAAATGGCGACGGCGTTGTTACCGGCAAGCTGGAAAACTACACGCTGGTTAACCTGTCGGCGTCATACCGCCTCCGGGACAACGTGGAGATAACTGGCCGCATCGACAACCTCTTTGACAAGTATTATGAAGAGGCATGGCGTTACGCCACGCCGGGCCGGTCGGCGTATGCGGGCGTGAAGGTCACGTTTTGAGCACGTATCGCAGGAATTCAACAGGTAGAGTCATATGAAACAGATCAGTATTGACGAGCGCGACGCGCTTTATAAAGTTATATACAGCCGACGCGACGTGCGGGGGCAGTTTTTGGACGATCCGGTGCCGGAGGAGGTGCTTCGCCGGGTGCTCGACGCGGCGCATCACGCCCCGAGCGTCGGCTTCATGCAGCCGTGGGATTTCGTCGTCGTGCGTGACCTTGCCGTTCGCCAGCAGATCAAGGAGGGATTCGAGGCCGCGCACGCCGAAGCCGCCGGGATGTTCGAGGGGGCGAGGCGTGAGCAGTATCGCAGCTTCAAGCTCGAAGGAATTCTCGAAGCGCCGGTCGGCGTCTGCGTCACCTGCGACCGCACGCGCAGTGGCGAGGTGGTGATCGGACGGACGGCCAATCCCGAGATGGATCTCTACAGCTCGGTCTGCGCGGTGCAAAACCTGTGGCTCGCCGCACGGGCGGAGAATCTCGGCGTCGGCTGGGTGAGCATCATCCACCACGACCGCGTCCGCGAGGCGCTCGGCATTCCCGAACACATCGTGCCGGTGGCGTGGCTCTGCATCGGCTACGTGAGCTTTTTCCACGAAACGCCGGA
>CAIUQW010000274.1 GCA_903901395.1 uncultured Chlorobiales bacterium
GCTCTCCTTCGAAGGCGCGGAGATCATCGTGGCGCGTACCGGCTACACCGGCGAGGCGGGCGTTGAAATCTGCCTCCCGAACGAAAAGGCCGAAGCGCTCTGGACGGCGCTGATGGAGGCCGGAAAGGAGGATGGAATCCAGCCGATCGGCCTCGGCGCGCGCGACACGCTGCGGCTCGAAATGGGTTATTCGCTCTACGGCCACGAGATCGAGAAGGATGTAAACCCGCTCGAAGCGCGTCTTAAGTGGGTGGTGAAACTGAGCAAGCCGAACTTTATCGGCAAGCAGGCGTGCGAGCAGGTCGAGATCGCGCCGCGCAGGAGCGTGGTCGGCTTCAGCCTCGAAGGACGCGCCATTCCGCGCCAGCACTTCAAGGTGTTCAACGCCGATCATCAGGAGATTGGCGAGGTGTGCAGCGGCACCATTTCGCCGACGCTTCAGGAGCCTGTCGGCACGGCGAGTATTCTGCTTGACTACGCGCAGCCCGGCACGCCGATCTTCGTCGAGATTCGCGGAACCATGCAACCCGGCGCGGTGAGGCGGCTGCCCTTCGTGCACGCCGACCGGCCATGATCTGAAGAGGAGCCAATTGCCCTGTTGAAAAAAAAGGTGGACATGAGGGCTTTCCTCGGGGATCGTCTCGTCACGGAAGTCGGCGGCATCGCTCTGATGCTCGCCGCGCTTTTCTGCATTGCCGCGGTGGCGGGATTTCACGCCGAGGATGAGCCGTATATCGTGACCTTGCCATGGTACGAGATTTTCTCCAGCGCGGCTAAAGCGGTCGCCGGAACGATCCACAACCCCTTCGGCCTCTTCGGGGCGCGGGTATCAGTCTTTTTCATCCGCGTGCTGCTCGGCTATCCGACGGCGCTGCCGCTGCTTGGCTTTTTCACGCTCGGATGGCGTCTGTTGAGGACGAAGCCTCTCGGCCCTGCGCTCTTCTTTCTTGTCTACACGCTTCTGATGGCGCTCGACATGTCGGCGATGATCGGCCTCTCATCCGCGCCATTCGCCGACGTGATGTCCGGCGCGACCGGACGGATGATGGCGTCGTTCCTATCGACCGTCATCGGCTTCCCCGGCGCATGGGCGCTCACCGGCGTCATCGGCGTTGTGCTGACCTTCTACATGGGATGGGATTTCATCACGGATACGGCATACAGCATTCGCGACTTTTTCGCGAAGGTCGCGGCCACCGTGCAGGCGATCAGGGCCGAGCGTGCGAGAAAGCGCCGCGAAAAGGAGGAGATGCAGGCCAGGAAAAAAGCGGAGCGGATGGCCGTTGTGCTTGAAAAGGAGCGCAAAAAGAGAGAGAAGCAGGAGCAACGCGCCGCGAAAAGCAGCGCTTCAAAACCAAAGGCGACTCCAGCCGAAAAGCCGGTCAAGCCGCCGGTTTCCGTGAGCGATGATCAGCCCGAAACCGCAGTTGCGCCACCGCCCGTCAAGCTCCCGGTGATCGAGCCGATCATTATTCCGGCGGAGGTCGAGGAGATCGAGGAGGTCGTGGAGCCGGAGCCGATATTTCTCAGGACAGCGTCGGGGCCGGAGATGATCATCAATCCTGGCGTGCAGGACGAGGAGGCCGACCTCGACGAGCGGCGGCTCAAGGTCACGACGCACGACCATGTCAAGTACCGCTTCCCCTCGATTGACCTGTTGCAGCGCCCGAAGGAGGAGGACGAGAGCTACGACGAGCGTCATCTCGCCGAAACCAAGGATCGCCTGATCGAAAAGCTGAAGATTTACAAGATCGACGTCATGCGCATCGCCACCACCGTCGGCCCGCGCGTGGCGCTTTTCGAGCTGGAACTCGCGCCGGAGGTGAAGATCAGCCGCATCAAGTCGCTTGAAAACGACCTCGCCATGGCGATGGCTTCGTCGTCCGGCGGCATCCGCATCATCGCGCCCATTCCCGGCAAGAACGCCATCGGCGTCGAAATCCCGATCAGCAAGCCTCGCCCGGTGGTGATGCGCTCGGTATTGCAGGTCGAAAAGTTCAAGAACAACTCGATGGCTCTACCCATCGTCCTCGGCAAAAGCATCTCGAACGAGGTGATCGTCGATGACCTGGCCGCCATGCCGCACCTGCTCATCGCGGGCGCGACCGGCGCGGGCAAGTCCGTCGCGATCAACGTGCTGCTCGCCAGCCTGCTCTACTCGAAAAAGCCGGACGAGGTGAAGTTCGTGCTGATCGATCCGAAGCGCGTCGAGCTGAAACCCTACAAACTGCTGAAAGATCACTTCCTGCCGAAAATTCCAGGCATGGAGGATCAGATCATCGTCACCGATCCGCAGAAGGCGGTGGCTGCGCTTCGCTCGGTGGTGCGCGAAATGGAGCATCGCTACGAAATGCTCGAACAGTGCGGCGTGCGCAATATCGGCGAGTACAACCGCAAGATGAAGGACGACGCGATGTTCTACCTCGTCGTGGTGGTTGACGAGCTTGCCGATCTCATGATCACCGCGGGCCGCGAGGTGGAGGAGCCGATCACGCGACTCGCGCAGATGGCCCGCGCGGTGGGCATCCACCTGATCGTCGCCACGCAGCGCCCGTCGGTGGACGTCATCACCGGCATCATCAAGGCGAACTTCCCGTCGCGCATCGCTTTCCAGGTGGCCAGCAAGGTCGATTCGCGCACCATTCTCGACGTCTCGGGCGCGGAGCAGCTCCTCGGCAGCGGCGACATGCTTTTCCAGTCGGCGAAGATGTCCAAGCCGGAGCGCATTCAGTGTCCATTTATTTCGCTCTCGGAAGTCGATGCGATCACCGAGTTTATCGGCGACCAGCCGCCCTTGAAGGAAGAGTGCATGCTGCCTGAACCGCCGTCATCGAACGGCAACGGCTCCTCCTCGGGTTCGGATCAGGACAGGGACAAGCGCGACGCCATGTTCGAGGAGGCAGCCCGGCTCGTCGTCCTGCACCAGCAGGCAAGTGTTTCGCTCCTCCAGCGCCGACTCCGCCTCGGCTTCAGCCGCGCGGGCCGCGTGATGGATCAGCTCGAACGAAACGGCATCGTCAGCGCGGGCGACGGCAGCAAGCCAAGAGATGTGCTCCTCAAGAACGAAGACTCGCTTGAGCTGCTGCTGCGCAATCTGGATTAGTGGAAATATTCTGAATGATGACCTGACAGGCGCGAAATCACGCCAAATCGCTTATCAACTCTCCTCCATGATTATCTCGATGGCGGAGACTATTGCGTCGACATCATCGGGCGACACCTCGGAAAACCATAGCTTCTGCGGATAAATCATCACATTGGCCCCCTGAGCGCAAACCCCCATGCAGCCGGAGGTCGAAACCCTCACCTTCCCTTTCCACCCTTTCGCGTCAAGAGCGTCTTTCAATTTTTCTTTGATGAGTTGACTGTTACTGTCCGCGCAAGATTTCCGCTCTCCCCCGCGATCATTGGTGCAGACAAACACATGCGCGATAAATGGCGTTTCGTTTTGAATGTGCATGATATTTTTCCCCGTGATGGAATATTTATGTCTAACGCAATGCATCTCCAGCGCCGGACTGAAAAAAACTAGTACAACTTCATTTGTTCGGCATCACTGGAAACCCAATTGTTAGGTATTATTGTATTCTTATCTACATTCATCAATCTAAAAGTCATATCCTTATATAGGTTGAATGCTTCATTGTTGTATCCATTTTCAATTAGACGCACAGCCTCAATAATATCTTTATAGATAGAACGCCAAATAAGCAAAGAATCCGCACGTTGATTTATTCGACCAACAATATTTGGTGCCAGTTCATAGTACTCATCAACAGCTCTTTTTCCGATTGGCGTGCAAATTAAAATATTATCTCTGAATTCTCTCAATATCTGTAGTTCATAGCAATTATCAGAAAGTCCTTTTGCCTGAATACATGCTGTTGTTAAATAGCAATCCTTTTTACCTCCTCCACCGGACCGGCCACCACCGCTACGCGAACTGCTTCCTCTTGAACGTTGTCGCGATTCCCATTCTGATTGTCTTCTTTGACGCTCTCGTTGCCTTTCCTCCCATTCTTTCTGCTTTCTTTCTCGCTCCTTCTGACGTTCTTCCCATTCTTTTTGTTTTCTTTCGCGTTCCCGCTGACGCGCTTCCCATTCCGTCTGTTTTTGCTGGCGCTCTTTTTGTCGTGCTTCCCATTCATTTTGCTTCTCGGCTTTGATTTTTTGCCTATCTTCCCAAGCTTTCTGTTTTTCTTCCCATATCTTTTGTTTTTCAATCTTTACTCGTTGCCTTTCTTCCCAAGCAGCTTGTTTTGCAGCTCTTTCTTTTTCCTTTTCTTCCTTTGCACGTTGTAAAGAATCATTTACTTTTTGCTTTTTCTCGTTTAAATCACCCCATGCTGCATTTAACTTATCTCGTACAGAAAAAAGAGCTGATGATGCTTGTGCCTTATCTTCGCCAATCATTTCATGTTTATACCGGCTGAAATACTCCCATGCTGACTTATTTTTCTCAGAACATGATTTAAGATATTGAGCGCGTTCTCTAAGATGGTTTCGTTGACCCAGCAAACTTTCAAGTGCGATCGAAATACCGCCAGTTGCGACACCAATAATCATATCAGCAAATGCCGAACTCGCCTCTGAAGAAGGTTCAGCTGACCTTGCCATACTGATAATGGTATCTATATGAGACTTTGATTTGCTTACTCTATTAGCCCAAGCGCGCTCTTTCTTTTCACGCTCTTTTTGTTTTTCTTCCCATTCTTTTTGTCTCTTTTCACGTTCTCTCTGACGTTCTTCCCATTCATTTGTTTTTTGCTGGCGATCTCTTTGTCTTGCTTTCCATTCATTATCAGGCATTGATGATTCCTCCCATAAATAGTTATTTATTGCTGCCTAACATTAATTTGGTCGATCCACGTAAGACACGGATTATTGATTTTCAGTCTAACCTAAGCGAATACTTACAGTATCCAAAAAATCTTGCTATAAAAATAGTGTTTTCAAAGAAAAATCCCATACAGTTCAGTCAATCTGGCACAAAAAATCACAGAATTATTTTCAGATCGCCATAGCTTTTTCATGGACACTCTAAGTACATCTCAGATAAATACACAACGCATCCCCTACGGGAATGACGGTAACTACTGACATTCTGGATAAATTGGACGAGCGCTACCAACGGCATCAAATTATTCTCGTCGGTCAGAGATGATCAGCCAGTTCTCGCTGACAAATGATATATTGAGCCAGCATTTTCAATCAATCTGACACCATGCAGCGCATGAATCTTGAACTTCAGACGGCCGTCAGGGCGGCCAGGGCGGCAGGTGCTATTACTCTTTCACGTTTTGGCGAGCTTTCGCAAGGCGAGATTGTCGCCAAGGAGTATAAGGATTTCGTTACCGAGGTTGACAAGCAGTGCGAGGCGGTGATTTCGGCTACCATCATGGAGGCGTTTCCCAACGACGGGCTGCTTTGCGAGGAGGGCACCAGCGGCAGCGGGGCGTCCGGGCGCGTCTGGATTGTCGATCCGCTCGATGGGACACTCAACTTCATCCACTCCTTCCCGCTCTTCGGCATCAGTATCGCCATGCGTGACGCCTCCGGCGAACTCGCGGTCGGCGTGGTCTACGTGCCGGTGCTCGACGAGCTGTTCACCGCCGTCCGGGGCGAGGGCGCGCTGCTGAACGGCAAGCGCATCGGTGTATCAACTCGCGATGAAAAAGGGAGTTACCTCTTCGCCACCGGCATCCCTTTCAAGGATTATGAGCAATACATGGACGGTTACATCGGTTTGCTCAAAGATATCATCCAGGACTCGGCAGGCATTCGCCGCGCCGGATCGGCCTCCATCGACCTGGCCTACACTGCGGCGGGGCGCTTCGACGGCTTTTTCGAGTATCGCCTCTTTCCCTGGGACTTCGCGGCGGGCGTGCTGCTGGTGCGCGAGGCGGGCGGCATCGTGACCGGATTCAGCGGATCCGAGGATGTGTTCGCCCACACGAGCATCCTCGCCGGAAGCCCCGTCACGCATCCGCTTCTGCTGGAGAAAGCGAAGAGGCATTTCGGAGGAAAGCCGCTCAATCCTTGACAACGATTTGCGAAGGTCGCAAAAGAAGAAATTGGGCTAAAGCCCTTGATTATTATCAATTACCTCTATACCC
>CAIUQW010000275.1 GCA_903901395.1 uncultured Chlorobiales bacterium
CCACGCGGCGCGATAATCGAGCGCGCGGTAGAAGCGCTGCAACTGCCCGTCGATCTCCAGCCGGGCTGAAGAGGAAGAGGCATCCAGACGGTCGAGACGAGCGAGATAGCTCTTCAGATGCGTCCTGACCGCCTGGTCAGGCAGATCACGGGTTTCGCCGTTTTCAGCGGCATGGGCCTGAAGCGGCAAGACAAAGCTGACGACCGGCATCAGCGCGAACCAGAGCAAGACGAAAAGAGGCATCGATAAATTTGACTTATGCAGGATTTTCCCTCTTTCCGCCGCCAAGCGCAAGTTCGGGATTGAGTACAACCGAATGGGAAGCATAGTCCTCTCCGGTATGATAAATGAAGAGGCACGTGCCTTCCTTGATCAGATCGATCACCTCCTGATACAGATCCATCGACAGCGCAGGGCACCCGAGGCTGCGGCCCAGACGGCCGTTTTGCCGGATGTACTCATCGGAAACGTAATCCGCGCCGTGAATCACGATGCTTCTCGCCTCCGCATTGTCATTGATTCCCTGATCGAGACCCTTCAGCACGAGAGAGTAACCGTTGCTGCCGGTGTAGGTGTTTTCGGTGAGATAGAATCCGAGGCTGCTTTTGTTGGAACCGGGCTTGTTGGAGAAGCTGGTCGCCAGAACATCGCCGCTTCCCCTGCCGTGCGCGACAAGAGCGGCCTGAATCACCGTGCCGCTGTTGATATCGATGATATAGAGACGCTTCTGATCGGAAGGTTTGTTGAAATCGATGAGGGTGATGAGACCTTCGCGGCGGATAAGTCCCTGGCGTTTGAGGTTGGAGTAGCCTTGCAGGGCGAGCTGAAGCGCTTGTGGATCGATGTCGCTGTTCTGCTCGATAGCGTTGAATACCGAAGAGATCCGCCGGTGCATCGACTGGTCTTCAAAGGTGATGGAGCGGCTGGTGGCGGGCAGGGCCATGAACAGCATCAGCGAAAGGGCAATTCCTCTTTTTTTCATAGACACATTCCTCGTTGCGCGGTCAAAACTCCCGCGTCATGATGATCGTTCAATCGTTTCATAAAGCCGAAAACATCCGGACAGGAAAGGAAGGATGAAATCATCTCTCCTGCACGTTGGCCGTGCAGGAGCGTCCGGCGGCTTTTTTAAAAAATCATGGAAAGATAAACCTTTTTTCCTTGAGGCAAAACCTTCGAAGCAATCATAATACGCTTTTGACGTAATTATGGATTCAGCGTCTGACCTCCTGATGGCTCTGGAAGCGCACCTCCGCGCCCGCGATGCGGGAGTTCAGCCCGATTCTCTGCCGCGCGGGCCAGTAGCTGAACATGAGAATGCTCAGCGATTCCCAGATCGACACCCAGGCCGCGATAGTCACCCCTTCGACCAGCACCCGTTCATACACGAGCCGCCGCGCGTCAGGAATCACGGAAGCCGAAAGCCACAACGAAAGGAAGAGCAGCACCATGCCGGCAACGAGAAAAAGCAGGGATTTCTTGAGCAACTGCTGCATCGAGGCAGACTCCAGCCCTCGCTGGTAAATGAAGAATTGCCGCAGACTCGTCCTGATGCGCTCCTGAAGCTCGCCTGAAGGAATGGCATCGAGCGTGATGCGAATGATGAAATCGACCCGCCCGATTTCGCGCACGCAGTCGAGCAGGTAGGCGGCCAGCTCCTC
>CAIUQW010000276.1 GCA_903901395.1 uncultured Chlorobiales bacterium
GAAATTCAGGAGTCGCTGAAGGATATGGCGCTCGATTACGTCAGTCCTGACGTACCGAAAATCAACGCCCTGAAAGAGGAGCTGGAGCAGTTCATCGACGCCATCCGCAAAGGCAGACCGGCAAAGGTGACCTCCGAAGAGGGACGCCGCGCCCTGATGGTGGCCGGACGCATCACCGAAGAAATCCGAAAGAATACGGCAGACCTTGACTGAATTCCGACCTGAAGAATACGTTACCGACGACCGAATGCTGACCGCAGATCACGAAGCCATTCCTGAAATCATGTACCGAATCGGAGACCTCGCCGACGAGGCGGGACTCCCCTGCTATATCGTGGGCGGCTACGTCCGCGACCTCGTCATGCAGCGTCCCTGCACCGACATCGATATTATGGTGATCGGCGAGCCGGTGCCTTTCGCCCGCGCCATCACGGAACGGCTCGGCGGCAGGAACTTCGTGCTTTTCGAGCGCTTTCGTACGGCGCAGCTCGAACTTGACGACGACGGCGGCGGCGGACACTTCAAGCTCGAAATCGTCGGCGCGCGCAAGGAGAGCTACAACCCCGAATCACGCAAACCGATCACGAGCATCGGCACGCTGGAGGATGACCTGTCGCGCCGCGACTTCACCATCAACGCGCTTGCCCTGCGGCTGAATCGCGAGCATCGCGGCGAAGTGGTCGATCTTTTTGGTGGACAACAACACATCCGCGAAAAGCTGCTCAAGACACCGCTCGATCCCGAAAAGACCTTTTCCGACGACCCGCTCCGCATGATGCGCGCTGCCCGCTTTGCCTGCCAGCTCGATTTCCGGCTCGACGCGGAGACGCTCGACGCGATGAGCGCCATGAGTGGGCGGATCCAGATCGTTTCGCGCGAGCGCGTCAGCCACGAATTTCTGAAGATCATGCAGGCCACGCAACCTTCCATTGGTTTGAAAATCCTCTACTCGACCGGCCTTCTTAAGGAGATCATCCCCGAACTGGCCGTCATGGCGGGCATCGAGCAGGTGGACGGCCTCGGCCACAAGGACACGCTTTTCCACACCTTCCAGGTGGTGGACAACCTCGCGGAGCACTCCGGCAAACTCTGGCTGCGCGTCAGCGCCCTCTTCCACGACATCGCCAAGCCAGTCACCAAGCGCTTCCACCCCGGCAGCGGCTGGACTTTCCACGGCCACGAGGCGGTGGGCGTCAAACTCGTGGCGCGGATTTTCAAGGCGATGAAGTGGCCGCTGGAGCCAATGGAGTACGTGCAGAAGATGGTGCGGCTGCACCACCGTCCGATTCCGCTCTCGAAGGAGGAGATCACCGACTCGGCAGTGCGCCGCCTGATGTTCGAAGCGGGGCCTGATCTGGACGATCTTATGAAGCTCTGCCGCGCCGACGTGACCAGTAAGAATCCGCGCAAGGTGCAGCGCATCATGAAAAATTTCACCAACGTCGAGGAGAAAATCGCCGAGGTGGGCGAAAAAGACCTGCTCGCCAAATGGCGCCCCCCTGTCAGCGGCACCGACATCATGGAGATGCTCAACCTCCCACAGGGCCGAACGGTCGGCATCATCAAAAGCCGCATGGAAAACGCCATCATCGACGGCGAAATTCCCTACGACCGCCAGTCCGCGCTGGATTTTGTGAATGCGGTGTACCGGGAGATGCAGGAGAAGGGAGAGAAATTGTGAATTATGAGTTATGAATTATGAATGAAAAAGAAATCCATATCATCTTCTCCCAATTGTCCCAAACGTCCCAACAGTCCCACAAGTCCCATAAAACGCAATTCCCCCTCACTTTGAAGTGCAACAAACTATATTACTACCACCGATACCATAACACTAAAACCGAACCACTGTGATACCACGTTATTCGCCGAAGGAC
>CAIUQW010000277.1 GCA_903901395.1 uncultured Chlorobiales bacterium
GCCTGCGCCAGCTTTTTGCCGATGGACGCCGCGATTTCGAGGCCGGTGACGCCGGTGGGATAGCTTCTTTCAGAACCGTCGGGCAAGGTGACGATCACCTGTTGACGGTCATCCGTTATTTCAGACATTGAATTTCTTGTCCATAATCAGGTTGCCGGGGCGAAGGTTTCGAGTCCCTCGCTCCTCTCCAGAATGGCGTAAAACCTTCGTCATTCGGAGAAAAAATCGTACAGCCACTTTTAGTCAGTATTCGCCGGTCGGGAGGGCTGCTTCACGCGCCGGTCTGAAATTCAGCGGCGCTTCTCAATCCCCGTACCGATAAGAAGTCGGGCATAATGCAAAAATTCCTGCAATTATGCAAGAAAGGAATTCGGCGGGTGGATTTTTCCTGTAGGGGCAACCCTCGCGGTTGCCCCGCTGGGAATGCCGTGGACTTTGTGGACGGCGCGGACGGGTGAAGGGTGATTACAATGCAGCCAGCTTCTTTTTCACCAAAGACCAGTTCTTCTGAAATTCAGCATAAGCGGGAGCGTCATGGACCAGCTCCGCCCAGAGCGCCTCCGCCTTCTCGAACCAGCGGCGGGCTTGCGCCATATCACCGCGCTGATCGCGGCTAAACTCTCCCAGTTTTGCATACGAAATCGCCAGTCCGTTTTTGAAGCTGACATTTGTAGGGTTTGCCTCGTACAGCTCTTCAAGCAAATCGTTGGCCTTCTCAAAAAAGCTCAATGCTTTGTCCAGTTGATCTAACGAACGGTACGTATCTCCCATTCTCTCATAAGACAACGCCAAGCCGTTCTTGAACACTACATTTTTCGGATACGACTCGTACAGTTCCTTAAACAATCTTGTGTCATCTTCATAATAGTTCAACGCTTTTTCCAGTTGATCCAACGAACGGTACGTATCTCCCAGTTTCTGGTACGAGAGCGCTAAACCGTTCTTGAACCCTGTATTTTCCGGATATGACACATACAGCTCTTTAAAAAATCTTGTTGTATTTTCATAATAAATCAACGCTTTTTCCAGTTGGCCCATTTTTGTGTAGGTCTCTCCCAGTTTTGAGTACGACGTTGATAGTCCATATTGAAAGCGTATTTTTGATCGATCAGATTCATACAACTCGCCAAACAATTCGGTTCCCTTTTCAAAATAGCTCAATGCTTTTTCCAGTTGGCCCAACCTTGTGTACGTTTCTCCCAGCTTTTCATATGAGATCGCTAAACCGTTTTTAAAACCTACATTTGACAGATCCGACTCGTACAGTTTCTGAAACAATCTTGTTTCATCTTCATAAAATCTCAACGCCTTTTCCAGATTGCCGAGAGAAGTATATATGTTTCCGAGATAGCTGAAAGATGTAGCCAACTTGTATGTACAAATATCATTCGTTGGATTTGTATCATATAGCAGTTGGCTGATTGTCGAATCAGCTTCAAAATAACTTAAGGCTTTTGCCAGATTACCCGTCGTGTCGTAAAAAGAACCTATATGACTCACAAGTATCGATAGTTCATAACGCTTTTCAAGATATTCAACGACGCTCTCGGCATATCGAGCATACAGGGCGCCTGACAGATAATCTGTATTGAGCAAATGACCTGTTCCTGGGTCGCACTCAAGCTTGTTGATCAGCGCGTTGACCAACGTTTGGCACTTCACGTCCAGACGATCTCCGACCTGCAACCGCGTCACCGCCTGAACGACCGGGCTGCATTTGAACTGTTTCGCACCGGCGTTATACTCGATCCACCCTTTCTGGACGAGGGCGCGGAGAGAGCTTTCGAGTTCATCGTTACCGGGTTGCAGCGCTTCGAGCATCGAAAAAGCAATCGGCTCGGCGGGCAGCACCGAAAAGACGCATAGAAGCTGCTCTTCGCCCGGTTCGAGTTTCGCAAGGTCGTACATGGCGGCAATCACCGTTTCCGGTTTTTCCTCCCTCAATTGGAATTTGCCGGGGTTGTACTCTGTCCGTACCTTCTCGCTTTTGCTCAGGCCGAACAGCCCGTGATGTTGCAGATCCTCAAGCATCTGACAAAGCGAATAGCTGGTTCTGAATTCATTGAGAATTCTGAGGTTTTTAGCCAGCAACTCGATGACGAGGGTGTTGTAGCCGACGGCTCGCAGAATCTCTTTCAGCAGATCGTCCTCGGCGCGGTCATGCCCCGGATAGTGCGTCGTGAAGAGCCGCATCGCCGCCGCCTCGTCGAGATGGCCGACCCGGCAGATTTTTGCTTTTTCGAACTCCGTGATGCGCGTGGTCAAGAGGATGTGGAAATTCGGGCACCTGCGCAGTTCGAGGTAATGCGCCGAAAGATCGTCGATGTCGTTGGCGTTGTCGATCACGAGCAGGCAAGGCTTGTTCAGCGTCGCCATTTCGCAAAGCAGCTTTTCGCGGCGTTGTTTGGCGTCATCAGTCGGCTCGAACGCCACCTTCAGCGGATCAGCCAGCGTCAGCAAAGCGTCGCCGAGACTCCGTTCAGCAAACACCCAGCCAAGATGCGCGTACTCGTCAAAGTAGCGCTGGTAATACTTCGCCGCCAGCGTCGTCTTGCCAATTCCTCCCTCGCCATTGACCAGCAATAAAAGATTGTTGCCAGCGAACAGGCTGTCGTGAACCTCTTGGAGTTTTTCGTCACGCCCGATAAACACCTCCGGAATCACCGGCAGAATGCCGAGATATTTTTTTATCTCCTTGCTGCCATAACTGATGACAGAATTGTTCTGAGTCGAAACACTGTATCGTTCGGCAAGGACAAGCCGATCCAGTTCCGTATTGAACTGAAGCAAGAGGTTATCGGCTTCCGTGTACCATCCGTAATAGAATCCCAAAGCACTCAGTTTTGTCTTGAAATCTTCGAGGCTTGGCTCGGCGGCTATGGGCAACATCTTTATCCAGACGAAAATCAATGGTTTGCCGGTAGCCTTGAATGAACGGTAGGCGATGTCGAACTCTTCATCGGTAAATCTTCCAACCTTGTTCCATGCGAGCAACACAAACATATCCGCCGCTTGTATCTCTTTGTTGTACTCATCCTGCGAACTGGTTTGCGACATATGCGCTGGCATATCTTCCCAGAATTTCAGCTCGAGCGAAATCCCCGTGTCTTTCAGAAGATTTTTCTTGCGACCGACAAAACGCTCAAACGCCAGCCTATCGGCTTCAAGCTCGTTCGACGAAGCGAGGAATATTTTGATCGTTCGCATGGCAGGGGGTTTTGTTGGCTTGGAACACCCACTGCGTAATTTCGTAAAAAAGTTGGAAAAAGCGTGCGGGTTTTGCTTGCAGGGGCGGGTCTTGTGCCCACCCTTGGTGGTAATTCCGTGGACTTTGAGGACGCGGTGGACAGCGTGGACGAAGTGGACGAGAGGAATGGAGGGCGGACGAATGGTGGGCGGGATTCGTTGTCCCGTCCTGAAAAAGGTTGACACCAAACGAGAGGAGTTGACCCATGGAGTCGAAGCGTTACAGCGAAGCCTTCAAGCTGAAAGTGGTGTCGGAAATCGAAAGCGGAAAATTCAGGA
>CAIUQW010000278.1 GCA_903901395.1 uncultured Chlorobiales bacterium
CCATCATGACCGTCGCGCCGCTCTTTTTCAGCGCCCTGACCGCCTCGGCCTTTCCGAGTGGGTCGAGATTCGCCCTGACGTCGCTGATGCCGCATTGCCCGGCCACGTAGCGGGCGACCTCCTCGTTGTCGCCGGTCAGCATGATGATGTCCAGTCCCATCGCTTTGAGCGCCGAGATCATTGCCGGAGCCTCCTCCCGAAGAGTGTCGATCAGGCCGATGAGTCCCGCCAGACGGTTGCCGCAGGCGATGAAGATCACGGTTTTGCCCTCTTTTCTGAGCGTTTCAGCCTGTTGCATCTGTTCCTGTTCAAGGGTGACTCCCTCCTTTTGCAGCAAAGCCGGAGTACCTGCAAACCACGGTTGCCCTGCGATGATTCCCGCAACGCCCATACCGGGGATCGCCCGGAACTCCTCGACCTTGAGCCGTTCGCCCTTCCATGCCGAAGCAATCGCCTTGCCCGCCGGGTGTTCCGACCAGACTTCGAGCGAGGCGCAGTGCTGCATGAAGCTCTCCGAAACTCCGTAATCGATGGTGTCGGTGATCGATGGCCGCCCCTCGGTAAGGGTGCCGGTCTTGTCGAAAACAACGGTGGTCGTTCGCGAGACCGATTCGAAAATATCTCCGCCCTTGACGAGAATGCCCTTTCTGCCGATACTTGTGGTGCCGATGAGGATCGCCAGCGGAGTGGCGATGCCGAGGGCGCAGGGGCAGGCCACCACCAGCACCGAGACGGCGTTCATGAGCGCCGTTGCGGGCGAGTGTTTCATGAAATACCACCACAGGAAGGTCATGGCGGCAAGCAGGATGGTCGCCGGGACGAAGATGCCCGCTGTCCGGTCGGCGATTCCCTGAATCGGGGCTTTGCGCGCCTGCGCCTCCTCGACCGTTCTGACGATCCGCGAAAGGAGCGTATCGCCCGGCTCGGCGGTAACCCGGATGACGAGCCGCCCGGTGAGAGAGGCGGTGCCTGCATAGACCGCGCTGCCGACCTCTTTGAGCACCGGCGCGGATTCACCGGTGAGCATCGACTCGTCCACCTCCGCCGACCCTTCGGCCACCGTGCCGTCGAGCGGCACCCGGTCGCCGGGAATCACCTCGATCAGTTCGCCTTTGCCGATCTTGCCGAGCGGCACGAACACCGTCACGCCGTTTGCTCCGGCCACACGCGCTTCCGAGGGTTGCAGCTCCGCGAGCGCCGTCAAAGCGCTGCCCGCCTTGAGGCGCGATCCTGCCTCGATAAAACGACCAAGCAGAATGAAGGTGATGATCATGGCCGATGTGTCGAAAAAGACCTCGCCGCCGGTGAAGATCATCGCCACGCTGTAAAAGTAGGCTGAGAGCGAGCCGAGCGCCACGAGCACATCCATGTTCGCCCCGCCGCTGCGCAGGGAACGGAAGGCACCGGCAAGAAACGGAAAGCCCGAATAGAAGATCACCGGCGAGGCGAGCGCCCAGGAGATGAGCTGGAAGGCGAGCCGGTAACGGGTTTCCATGCCCTGGAAAAAACCTGCGTACAGCGCGGCGGAGATGAGCATGAGCTGCATCGAGAAGAAGCTCGCAGTGCCGAAGCGCAGGAGCATGTCGCGCTTTTCGGCGGCGGCGGTATCGATGGAGGCGGTGCGACTGCCGGGAAGCGGCGCGTAACCCATCTTTGAGAGGGTCGAGAGAATCGGCTCCAGTCCGACGGTTTCGGGTCGCCACTCGATGGTCGCGCGGCGCGTGGCGTAGTTCACTCGCGCGGAGAGCACGCCGTCGAGCCGTCCGACCACCTTCTCCACCAGCCAGATGCACGAGGCGCACCGGATGCCCGAAAGCGACAGATCGATCCGGCTCGTTTTGCCGTCGGAAACGATCAATGATGCGAAGTCTGCGGGATCGACGGCGGTGAAGGCCGGGCGGCCCGGAGTCCAGTCACACCGCTCGCTGTAGAATGCGTCGAGCGAGCCGCCATGCACGATCTCCCAGACGCCGAGGCAGCCGTGACAGCAGAAAGTGTGTGTGCGGCCATCGATCTCTTTCGTCACCGCCGAGCGTTCCGGCACCTCCTGCATGCAGTGCTCGCAACGCACCGTTCCGGGACGCGAAGTCTCAGTCGCGGACATCGAACGAGAATGCGGGGTTGCCAAGCTCCGGCGAAAGAATCGTGATCCGCCAGAGCTTTTTGCCGCTCATGCAGCGCACAATGACGCCGCGTCCTTCCCAGACGCCCGGAGCTGTGCGAACGAGCTTCATCCGGTTCTCACCCATGTACATGCCCGGCATGGAGAAATCGATCATCATGTTCGATGGCAGGTTGTCCGCAGGATCGACGCTGATCTTGAAGAGCAGCGGCTGCATCGCCTTGACGGGCCTTGGCGTGATGTCGAGAGTCACGTTACGTCCATTGGCCTGTTTGATGCACGTACCGTCGTGAATCGCGTTGCTGTCCGCTTTCGGTTCCGCATGGAGCTGCACAGCGCCGAACATCATCGCGCAGAGCAGTATGAGAGAAGCTCGGCTCAGTTGACGTCGTAGAACCATGATCTGCTGGTGTTGAGTTTGGGCGTGGAAAGGTCGAGCCTCACCAGCCACTTGCCTTTCGCCGGAACCGAAGCACTGGCGACATAGGTGCCGGGAGCGGTCTCCCGCATGGCGCGGGTGAGGTCATGGTCG
The DNA here is from genome assembly GCA_903901395.1 of uncultured Chlorobiales bacterium. GTDB lineage: Bacteria > Bacteroidota > Chlorobiia > Chlorobiales > Chlorobiaceae > Chlorobaculum. The sequence continues at coordinate 2,655 of CAIUQW010000278.1, forward strand.
CCATTCGCAACATTGCCGATGAAGACCCTCACGTTCGCGTTTCTCAGCGGCGTGCCGTGTTCGGTAAGCACGAAGGTCATTTCATTGTCGCCAAGCCGGATTGATTGAGGCCGTTTGACCTCAAGACCGAGTTGCCGTTCAGCGGTTTTTTCCTGGAACCAGCTGTTCTGCTTCAGGTAATAGTCCGGCTCGACAAGCCCTTCGGCGTTGCGGAAGGCCACCGTCAGGCCGGTGATCATCGCCACGAGGAAAAGCGCGAAGATCGCGATGATGAATGGTTTCACAGGAATCCAGCCTCCCTGCTGACGGAGATGCCGTTGCCGGTGATCGTGAGTTTCACCTTGTCGCGCTTGCCGGTCGCCCGGACGAGCAGCTTGTTTCTCGCCACGCCGAAGGGCTGGATCGAGATGGTGCGCTCGCCGATCAGAGTGACGTCATCCGGCGCGTCGATCTTGAGTTCGAGCGTGTGGCTGGTGTTGTTGGAGATCGTCCAGCTATAGCGGTTCAGGCCGGATGGCAGCGGCTCCTGCACGCGGCTCAAGTTGAACTCCACGGGCGGGCGCATGGCGAAGAGCAGCACCACCACAAGCGCCGAGGCCGCTGTGAGGCCGCCGAGCCAGAAGGTTTTCGGGCGCACGATCTTGCCCTTGTAGTTCGGGAAGGGCGGCAGGTTGCGCTTGCTGCTCTTCTTCCAGCAGGCGTCGATGCACTCCGCGCAGGCGATGCAGCTCGTGCTGAGTCCATCCTTGATGTCGATGCCGACCGGGCAGATGCGCACGCAGTCATCGCACCTCATGCAGGTGGAGTCGCGCGACTGGTCGTACTCGATGACGAGTGTCTCCTTGTCGAAAAGCGTGTTCTGCATCACGGCGTAAGGGCAGATCGTGGTGCAGAATTTCCGCCCGAGGAAGCCCAGTTCGAGGTAGACGAGAATCCAGAGCACGATGAAGAATCCGGCGATGAGCGGTGAGCTGACGAGGCCGCGGATCGCCTCCTCCGGCGGAACGAAGTACCAGATCATGGTGATCGCCACGAGCGCCGAGACCGGCAGCAGAATGACTTTCTGCAAGGTTTTGCGGTGCTGCTTGCCGAAGAGCGAGGCGAGGCTTTCGGTGAGGTCGAGCAGCACGGTTTGCGGGCAAAGCCAGCCGCACCAGACGCGGCCCAGGATTATTGTCACCGCCGAGATGAAGAGCAGCAAAAAGAGCGTCGCGGCGAGGATGAGGTAGAAGTCGCCGATCCGGATGATCGTACCGAAGAAGTAGAGATTCAGCTCCCGGATGTCGAAGCGGAAGGCGCTCTGACCGTCGATTTTCAGGAATGGAAGACCGGTGAGGAGAAGCGCCTGGAGAATCTCGACGGCTCTTCTGTAGCGTTTCCAGACTATCTGCATGAAAGGGGGATTTTGTTACTGCGGGTGACTACACCATACGACGCGGCTGCCCCGGATTTGGTTCCCGGGGCAGCGGTCAAGTGGTTATTTTCTCAGGCTTTCGATGAAGGCGACGATCTTGTAAATCTTGTCGTTGCCGAGCTGCTGGCCAAAGGGCGGCATACCGTTGGGGCGACCCGCCGAGACCGATTCGAAGAGCTTGTCGGGCGTCGCACCGTACTTCAAGGCAACCTTCAGGTTCGGGCCGATACCGCCGCTCGCGTCGGCCATGTGGCAGGCGGCGCAGCTCGTTTCGAACTCGGTTTTGCCTGCGGCGATGGCATCGGCTTTACCGACATACTTGCCGGGATTGGCTGGCGCTGCCGCCGCCGCTTTTTCGCCCGCCTTCATCTCCTCCGCGTGGAGCTTGTAGAACGACCATCCTGAAATGGCTGGCGTGAAGCGCACGACATAGACGACGAGAAAGACGATCATGGCGACGAAGAACGCCATCCAGCCTGCGGGTATCTTGTTGTGGCCATCCTGCGGAATTCCGGAATCACTCATGTGAACCTCCTTACAATGGATTTCTTGAATATAATTACTGTGGATGGCGCTCACTCGTCGTTGCGCAGCATCCGGTACTTGGGTTCCTCCACCTCCTGCTTTCGCTTCGGGTTGAAATAGTAGGCGATGATGCCAGCCATGACCGCCGCGAGCGCGAAAGTGAAAAGCGTGTAAGCTGTTTCAGCGAATGTCATTGTTTCGCCTCCAACGCTTTGACGTCGCGACCGAGCTTTTGCATGTAGGCGACAATGGCGTCCATTTCGGTCAGATCGCCGCGCAGCGCTTCAGGCGTCACCTGGTCACGGGTGGCTTTCGAATCGTAGCCCGGCGACGTGACCTTTGCTTTGTAGTCGGCGATCTGTTGCTTCACCTGCTCCTCGGTGTAGCCATATCCCAGGATTTGCGTTTTTCTGAACGACTCCGAGGTGTCGAGTTTGTTCGACGCCATCCAGCCGTAAGGCGGCATGTTCGAGAGCGCGAACATCGACTGCGGGCTGTGCATGTGACGATAGTGCCACGAGTCAGGATATTTGCCTCCGACGCGGTTCAGGTCGGGTCCCGTCCTGCGCGATCCCCAAAGGAAGGGGCGATCCCAGGCGAACTCCTCGGCTTTCGAGTACTCGCCGTAGCGAAGCACCTCCGTCCTGAGCGGGCGGACGGTTTGCGTGTGGCAGTTGTTGCAACCCTCGCGCATGTAGAGGTCGCGCCCCTCTTGCTCGATGGCCGTGTATGGTTTGACGTAGGCGCTCACCGGCTGGGTCGAGGGCATGAACATCGGCACGAAGACCGTGACCACCGTGCCGACAAGGATGACCAGCGCCGAGATAACCGCGAAGACGACCGGTTTTGAATAGATCCCCATGATGCAAGCTCCTTTTTTCAGGTTTGGTGGTTAAGCTTCGGATGCCGACGGCTGCTGCCTGACCGTCTGGATGAGGTTCCAGGCGAAGACGAGAATGCCGATGAAGTAGACGATTCCGGCGACGAAGCGCATCTTGTAGTAGGGATAGAGCGAGGTCAGCCCGTCGAGGAAGCTGTACATCAGCGACCCGTCGGGGTTGGTGGCCTTCCACATCGCGCCCTGCTGGATGCCGCCGATCCACATCGTGACCGTCCAGGCGAGCTGTCCGACAAGAATCAGCCAGAAGTGGATATTGGCCAGTTTCAAGCTGTAGAGTTCGCGGCCCGTGATTCTCGGAATCATGTAGTAGAACGACGCCGAGATGATCATCGCCACCCAGCCCATC
>CAIUQW010000279.1 GCA_903901395.1 uncultured Chlorobiales bacterium
CAAAGACGATGTGTTGTCATATAGTATGGTTAACAAGTTCAATCCGACTTTTATTTATATAGAAGGAGGTTTGTTTGCAAACGACGATGGGATGTGGAAAATACCCAAGGATTTTGCAGAGATATTATGCGAAAGAGGAACGGTGATTGTTGTCGCCGACAACGATACTGATGATCTAATAAAATATAAAAAACATTACGAAGAAGCTTTTTTATTCTTTAATTCTTTTGTGGACTATGGTGATGGATTAACCCCATTATATGGATGTGACTTCACGAGTTACTGGAGATCAGAAACAACTCTTTTATGCAAACCGAGTAAAATGATTTTCTCTCAATGGCTTTCTTCTGTTTACAAAGGAATTGAGAGTATAATGGTTGATAGGCCGATTAAGCTCATTTCATATTCTGATATTTTGGCGACAGGGAACCAAGGGACTACCGGAACTCTCCAAGATGATAGGTGGAAAGAACAAACTGATGTATGCCCTTTTGCAAGCGTAAAGAGACACGGTTATGGTTATTTGGTATTTATGACTGGTTGGTTCTCTGCTGATGTTTATTCTGAGAACTGCAGGGACAATCCCATATGGATGAAAAATGTTGCTCAGTTCCTAACTTCTGAATCTCAGAAAGAAGCGGCACGCTCAAAATCGCATCTTAAATCGCAATATTGCCTTTTCATAAGTCATAGATCAGTGAACAAGGATATTGTGAGAAAGGTTGTCTCTCGGATTAAAGAAAAAGGTATAGGCGTATGGTTTGATGAAGAAGAACTTATACCATCGAATTCGTTGGTAGCTGAGATATCGCGCGGTTTAGAAAGTATGACCCACTTCGTTCTATTCTGGTCTTGCGACTGTGTAAACGCGCCTTGGGTCGCGCGTGAATTGCAGTCCGCAATAGCGAAGTTGATAGAAAATCGTCTTCCGTTAATAATCGTGAGGCTTGATGACGACCCGGTTCCAGCTATTTTGGCTGATATCTATCGAATCGAAGGCTCTGGTAAACCAGAAGTACATTTAGGCGACGCTATTGTAGAGACAGTTGAGGCTCTTGCTCGTAGAACATAGTATCTTGTTTGGATGTCAAAATGGCAATACTTTTGTCATGATGCAAATCGCGATACAATTGAATCTTTAAACTCCTGCGCGAGGAGTGCGGCCCGGAACCATATTTTGACAAAACTTCGATATAACACGTAAAATCGAATTGTAGATGTATGCTTGCTAACTTTACATCATTAAAACTTGACTCGTAAACACTTCAGTATCCGCAGGAGTGCCACCTCGTTGCGCTCCTCGCAATCTCTCAATGAATCGAAATATCGAGCTTTTTGCCCAGCGCTTCGGCGTAGCTTGATAATGTCGAGAGCTTGACGTCTTCGGCGTGGTTTTCGATGCGGGAAATAGCTGATTTGTGAGTTTTCAGCTTTTGGGCGACTTCGACCTGCGACATTCCGGCATTGAGCCTCGCCTGCTTGAGCATCACGCCGATGCGGAAATTTCTGTACCCTTCATCGAACCCTTCAGCAAAGCCGGGACTTGAAGCTTTCTGCTCCTCAATAAAAGAGTGCAATTCATCCTTGTTCGTGTCGTTTCTCATACTCTTTTTTCTCTGGTAAACCTGATCGCATTTTTGGAGTTAACATCCAGGTCAACTCGTAGCAATGGGTAAAATCCTCTGGATTGCCACGTCGCTGCGCTCCTTTCCATGAACAATGATTGTTTTACTGCTATTTTATGTTGTCGCCGGCATTGGAGAGAGCGTTTGGCCGAGTTCTTTGGCTAACCTGAGAAGGCTTCGTTGCTTTGCCTCGCGAACCTTGGCTTCATAAGTTGCCAGTCCATGCTCGACAAACTCGGTGCCTTTGACCATGACTCGCCAAAACCATGCGGCGAGCTTGCGAGCCAGGGCGATATTGGCGACCAAACCTCCTCGGCGTGCTGCCAGGCGTCGATAAAAACCGCCCAGCGCAATGTCTTTGCTGCGGGCCAGTGATCGGGCCATGACGCAAAACAGCTTGCCGACCCGGTTGCGACTGCGCTTGACATTGGCATGGCGTTTTCCGCTTTGATGCGTGCCGGGGGCCAGTCCCATCCATGCGGTGAAGTGCTTTTCTGTCGGCCATTTGCTCAGGTCTGTGCCTACCTCGCTGATGATCTGCAGCACGCTGTAGTCGGTGTGCGCGGGCAAAATCGTCAAATCCTTGCCCTGACACAGCTCGACCAGCATGTGGTGCAGGTCGGGGATTTGCGGCGCATTGACGCTCTGGCCTTTGCTCGTCTGGGTTCTGGATTGATCGCCAGCACCGGTCGGCGGGGTGTCATCAACGCTGATCTCCCGCAGGAGCGTCTCGATTTGCCGATCACAGGCTTCGATCTGCTTCTGGTAGTGTTCCCAGCTTTCGAGGGCTTGGCGGAGCGCGAACAGATGCTCTGGCGCCCAGTTGCCGCGAAGGGCTTCGGTGACCTCTTTGGCCTTGTTCTTGCGAATCTGCGAGTGGCAAAGTTCGAGCAGTTTGGCCGGATCGCGTTGGCCGTCCAGAATGGCGCGCACGATGGCCAGGCCGCTGACTCCCGTCAGGGAGCTGATGACGCGGTGCAGCTTGATATTCATGCGTTCGAGCGCTTTGTGCATGTGCTGCACGTGGCTGACAGCCATGCTGATGTGGTCGGTGCGCAAGCGCTGGTAGTCCTGAAGCTTGCGAATATGCGCCGGAGGCACGAATCCGGGCCTGAGCAAGCCGTGCGCGTGCAGCGTGGCTCCCCATTGACAGTCCATCATGTCGGTCTTACGCCCAGGTAAGTTGCGGGTTTGGCGACCGTTGACCATCACCACCTCCATGCCAGCCTGTTCGAGCACGCTGTAGAGCGCCAGCCAGTACACCCCGGTCGCTTCCATGGCGACTGAGTTGACGCTTTGGCTCAGCAGCCAATCGCGCAATGCATGCAATTGACTGGTCACGGTGCCAAACACCTTGGGCGGGCCACCTGCTATGGAGACGTGCATGTGTTCGCTGCCCACGTCACAGAAGGCAGCTCGCGCGTCGAGAACCGGCAATCCTTTCATCGCCAACCTCCTCATGTGCGGATTTCGAAAAAAGAAATCTACGAGCAAGCCTGACCACGCTGAGCAGAACAAATCTTTCCAACGGGAAGCCAATTTCGCTCACCAAAATGTGCGCATGGACGTGGCCAGAACCATTCTCGCAACCGGGCAGTTAGCACCAGAGGACTGAGCGGTCATGCTGCTTGCAGGAGATTCACCGTCACAAAGTAACACTTTGTTCATTGTCCGTGTGCGG
>CAIUQW010000280.1 GCA_903901395.1 uncultured Chlorobiales bacterium
CCAGTACCTGCAACCGACCGCCGCGCATCTGCCGGTCGAGCGATACGTCACGCCCGAAGAGTTCGAGCGCTACCGCGAAATCGCACTCGACGCCGGATTCCGGCACGTGCAGTCCGGCCCGTTCGTGCGCAGTTCGTACCACGCCGACGTTTTCGAGCCAGTCGAACCACTTTCCTGAACCCAAACTCTGATCCCCATGCACAACATTCCGGCGCCTCTCCAGATTTACGCTTATTGGGCCATCGCGATACTCATTGGCGTACTATTTTTCCGCAAGGATGTCATGACTTCTAATAACGATTACAGCTCGAAGCGCATCGGCCTGCTCGTATTCTCGGTCGTGATTCTCGGTCTCAATGCCTACATCTATACCAACTCGACCAGCGACGGAGGCCGAACGCTCGAACCTTCAAGCGCGCTTATCTTCAGTATCGGCAACGGTATTGCCGAAACCTTCATGTTCTACGCCGTGTTCCGGCTTGGCCAGATGCTCGTCAGCAAATTCACCGACAACCCGTGGGCAGGCTTCATCGTGGGATTCTTCTTCTTCATGGCCTACAGCGGCCTGATTCACGGCCTTTTCTGGCTCGCCATTCTGCCGGAGCACGTTGTCCAGACCAGCCCGTTCAAGCCATTCTTTTTCCCGATTCAGCTCATGATCGCCCTGAGCTGGGCACTCTCCTTCTTCTGGTATCGCGACATCCGCACGGTCTTCATCCTGCACGCCATCGTTGACCTGACGATGATCATGAACGTGAAGTTCTCGATGTTTGCCTGAACCAGAAATCAAAGAGACCAAGATGAAACCATTTGAAGGCGCAGTCCTTGTCGCGGGCGCGACCGGGCGCACCGGACGACTGATTGTCGAGCGGCTTCAGGCGCACGGCATCGATTTCCGGCTTTTTGTGCGCTCGGGCGAAAAAGCGATAGAGATGTTCGGCCCGGAAATCGTTGACCGGCTCGTCATCGGTTCGGTGCTGAGCGACAAGGAGGTCGAGGCCGCCGTAAAGAATATAGACGCCATCATCTGCGCCATCGGCGGCGAGGTCACCAACCCGGAAGCGCCTCCCCCGTCGGCCATTGATCGTGACGGCGTGATCCGTCTCGCTACGACGGCAAAAGCGGCGGGCGTGACCAACTTCGTGCTCGTCAGCTCACTCGCCGTCACCCGACCCGAGCATCCGCTCAACAAGTACGGTCGCGTGCTCGACATGAAGCTTCTGGGAGAAGAGGGCATGCGGGAGCTTTACGGAGAGGCGGGATTCCGCTACACCGTCCTGCGCCCCGGCGGCCTTCTCGATGGCCCTCCGTTCATGCACAAATTGAAGTTCGACAAAGGAGATCGCATCACTGGAACCATCGACCGTAGCGACGTAGCCGAAACTGCCGTCATTTCGCTCTGGCATCCCAAAGCCATGAATCAGACCTTCGAGTTGATCAAGGCGAGTGATGAAAAAGTGGTCCAAGATTCGTTCGAACCGTTTTTCAAGGCATTGTAACGCTTGAACCGTCGGGATCTGAGCGCGTTATCAGAATTCACTCCGGCGACACCAGCAACTCTTCGCTCTGGCCGAAGCAGCGGCGGCGGATGATGCGCATGACGATGATCGAGCTGATGGCAGTCGAGCCGACCAGCATAAACATGACGACGATCTGGTAGCGGATGGCGATGAGCGGGTCAGCTCCGGCGAGAATCTGGCCGGACATCATGCCGGGGATGAAGACGAGGCCGACGCCCATCATGGCGTTTATCGAGGGAATCATGCCCGCCTTGAGCGCGCCTTTGAAAATATCCGCGCTCGCCTCGCGGCAGTTCGCGCCGAGGCAGAGCTTCATTTCGACTACGTCACGCTGCTGACGCATTTGCGAAAAGAGGCGCTCGATGGAGATGGCCAGCGCTGACATCGAGTTACCGATCACCATGCCCGCCGTCGGGATGAAGTAGCGCGGCTCCCACCACGGATGCACGCCGATCACCAGCCACGAGACGAAAAGCGCCGTGAGGAAGTAGCTCGACAACATCGTCAGAAAGGTCGGCACTTCATAGGGAATCTGCTTCTCCTTCACCCGCCCGCGGATGATGAAGACCGCCGAGAAGACCATTACGACGAAGATGCCAAGCGTCAGCCAGAGGGTCTGCGCTCCGAATATGAAGGTCAAGGCGTATCCCATCAAAAAGAGCTGCGCGACCGTGCGAATCGTGCCGATGGAAATATCTCTGCCCAGCCCGAGCTTGTGGATAAGCGAGGCGGCCTGCGCGACGAGGATGAAAAGCAGAGCCAGCAGGAGTTGCGGAATCGAGATTTCGATGATCTGGTTCATGCGCATTCGAGCTTTCCGTTGCGGAAAATGCACTTTCTGACTTTTGGCACGGCGGGGCTATAGTCGCTGTGCGTAACGATGACGAGTGTTTTGCCCTCCGAGGTGCTGAGGCGCTCGATGATCGAGAACACCATCGCGGCGCTTTCGGCGTCGAGCGCAGAAGTCGGTTCGTCGAGCAGCAGCATGTCCGGTTCGTTGAGGATAGCGCGCATGATCGAAAGGCGTTGCTTCTGGCCGACAGAGAGCTTGAGGGCAAATTGGTTGAGGCTGACGCCGTGCAGGTAGAAAGCGTCGAGCATCCGCATGAGCGCCGCGTCGTCCGGCGCGGCTTTGTGCTGTCCACGGGCGAAAGTGAAGGGCAATCGCAGGTTGTCACGAACCGTGCCGTCGATCATCTGCGGAATCTGCTGCACGTAAGTGATCTTCGAGCGTAACTCCGGCGGCGGTATCTCCGCGACGTTTTTGCTCTTGAAGAGAATCTCGCCCGAGCGCGGGATGTTCAAACGGCAGATGAGTCGCAAGAGCGTCGATTTCCCGCTTCCCGACGCCCCTTTGACGATGACGCACTCCCCTTTCTGGACGACGAGATCGAGATGCTCGAACACCGGCGCGGAGCCTTTGTCATAACCGAACGAAAGGTCTTTGATTTCAAGAAGCGGCGACATAAGCGTTATGTGCTAAAGGGCAGATCAGAGAATATACGCACTTAGATTATTTGCACATTATACGCCAGAAAAACAACAAGCTTGCATCAATGAAGCCACAAAATGGCCCCCACCCATCTATCCCTGATGAGACAATCAAAGTCACGCTCGTAGAAAGAAAAAAGGGCGATACCGACTTGTCAGTAGCGCCCTCATATCATCAATTATCCGCAAACTGTCACTTCGTTTTATCCAGATGTCCCATAAAGGCATCGGCTTCGATGAAACCGACAACTCGGTTGTCCTTCAATTCGCTGCCTGACTTGTCGAAGAAAATGATGCCGGGAGGGCCGAAGAGGCCAAAACGTTTCATCAGCGCTTTGTCATCAGCGGTATTTGCAGTGACGTCAACCTGCAAAAGCGTGACATTGGCGAGGCCCTGCTGAACCTTCGCGTTGCTGAAGGTGAACTTCTCCATCTCCTTGCACGACACGCACCAGTCGGCGTAGAAATCAAGCATGACCGGTTTGCCAGCCGAGGCTTTCAGCTCGCGGTCGAGGTCATCGACGGTGCGGATTCTTTTGAACGTCAGCTTGGCGCTCTCACCATTGGACGCAGCAGCGCCCGGCGAACCGCCGCGCAGTCCGGCCAACGGTTCGAGAGGATTGGTGCCACCCGACGTGGCTCCGACAAGCTCCAACACGCCGATGATGAAGAGCAAGAGACCAAACATTCTGGTGAACTTGCCGCCAATGGTCATCTTCTCCGGATGATGGCCAAACACTCCGGCGAAGACTGCGCAGAGTATGCCGAAAGCGCCCCAGGCAACCATCGTCGCCTGCGGAGGCAGTACCGGGTTGACCATCCAGATGGCAACGGCGATCAGGAGCAAACCAAAGACGTACTTGACGCCGATCATCCATGCTCCGGCTTTCGGCAAGAGGCTGCCCGCCGAGAGACCGATCAGAAGCAGCGGTACGCTCATGCCCATCGCCATCGAGAAGAGCGCCAGGCCGCCGATCACCACATCCTTCGTCTGGCTGATGTAAACCAGCGTGCCAGCGAGCGGCGCGGCGACGCAGGGGCCGACGATCAGCGCGGAGATGGCTCCCATGAAGAAGACGCCGACGAAGCGGCCACCTTTCAGATTCCCGGAGGTTTTGTTCAGCTTGGTCTGCAAGGAAGCCGGGATCTGAAGCTGGTAAACATCGAACATCGAGAGCGAAAGACCAAAGAGCAGCAAGCTGAAGGTGACGAGTACCCACGGTTTCTGCAGCGCTCCGGCAAGTCCTTCCCCCGCCAGACCCGCCGCCACGCCGAGCGAGGTATAGACCAGCGCCATGCCAAGGCAGTAGGCCACCGCCATGAGAAACCCTTTGGCTTTAGTGGTCTCCCCTTCTCCGACGATGATCGACGAAAGGATCGGCACCATCGGCAGCACGCATGGGGTGAAGGAGAGCAGAAGGCCGAAGAGGAAGAATGCCGCGGCGACTTTCCAGAGGCTTCCGCTTTCGAGAGTCGATTTGGCGAGCGACATATCATCCTTGCCGCCTTTATCAGCAGCTTTTTCCGGAACAGACGCGGGCGCGGCCACAGCGGGTGCCGGGGCTGCCGCAGGCTGCACGCCCGCCGATGCGCCAGCGTCAGGCGAAGCGGGCGCGGCGGCAGCTTCATCCTGCTTTGGCGGAACGAGCTTGAACGACTTGCTCATCGGCGGATAGCAAAGCCCATCCTCGGAGCATCCCTGATACTCAACGCTCACGGTAAAAGGCCCGGAAGCACTCTTGACCGGCACATTGACATGCAGGGAGTTGTGATAGATCACCTGTTTTTCGCCAGTCGTGGGATCGGTGAAGAGAATGCCTTCGGGAAAGACCGGCTTGCCGAGGGTCGCCTTTCCGCTCGTGACGCTCACCTTTACCTGGTCGCGATAGAGCTTGTAGGACTTGGCGATCTTCCAGTGCAGGGCGATGGAGTTATTGGCGGTCAGCTCTGC
>CAIUQW010000281.1 GCA_903901395.1 uncultured Chlorobiales bacterium
AGCCTTCATGCTGACGGGGTAGGCGGTGATGATGAAGGCGCTTTTCGACGGGAGCTGCACGATGCCCCACAGCTCCTGCGCTTTGCAGATGAGCCACGCGATGAGCGAGCCGAGCGCCGTACCCGCGAGGCCGGTCAGGCCGCCTTCGACGATGAAGATCGTCATGAACTGCGGCCTTTCGAGGCCGAGGCAGCGAAGATAGAACAGCTCGTGGCGCTTGTCGATGACCGTCATGGCGAGCGAGCCGCCGAGGCTCAACAGCGCAACCAGAATCACCAGCATCAGCACGGCGAAGCTCGCCCACTTTTCGAGTTGCATCACGGCGAACAGGTCGCGGTGGCGCTCACCGAGGGTCAATACGCGCAGCTCTTTTTCGAGCCGATTCGCCGTAATCCATTGCCGCAATTGCGCTTCGAGCGTTTCGTCGCTCACCCCTGCCTCGCCACGGATGTCGATACCTGAGTAGCGTCCCTGCCCGAAAAGCAGGATGTTCTGCGCCATTTCGACCGGCGCGAGCACATAGCGGTCGTCGAACAGCTTTTGCAGCGAGAAGGCGCTTTCGACTCTTGCGTCGCTCATCGACAAGACCGGCATAAGTTCCGGTTGCGAAAGGGCTTGCAACCCTGCGGAAATCAGTTCCGGGCTGAAGAGACGCACCGGCTGGCCGGGATAGAGCCGCAACCGTTCGGCAAGCAGGCTGCCCGCCGAGATGCCGTTTGAGGAGAAATACGCTTGCTTGCGAGACGTATTTTTCATCAGATGGCGCTGCGCCTCGCCGGTCAGTCCGCGAACCATGATCAGCTCGCTCTTGCCCGCTGCGGTCATGATCGCCTGCCCCTCGACGAAGGGCTGCGCGGTTTGAATCCCGTCGATTTTGCGTATGGCGGCGAGCAGCGAGTCGCTCAACGCGAGCGAGCGGCCACGGGCGGGCGCGATCTGCACCGGCCCTTCGACGGTCGTGAAAAGATCGCGGGCCAAGCTCTGAAAGCCGTTCAGGACGCTCATCACGACGAGCAGCGTCGAGACGCCGATGACGATCCCCGCGAGGCTGATGCCCGAGATGATGTTGATCACCCGGAAGCGTTTCCGCGCGAAACTGTAGCGCCCGGCAATCCAGATACCCGCTTTCATCGGCTTCTTTTCATGTTGTCAGGGCTGTCGCGGGCCGGAGCGAGGCGGCCACGCGCGATGGAATAAAAGCGAAAAGCAGCGTCAGCAGCGCCACGCCCGCCGACACGGCGAGGTATTGCAACGGGTCGATTTCAAGCGGCACGTGGCGGATGAAGTAACTTTTCTCCGGCAGCGTAATCAGGTGGAAGCGTAATTCAAAGAGCGACAGCCCGAGCGCGAAGAGGTTGCCGAGGCCGATGCCGACGAGTGAAATCATGAACGCCTGACCCATGAACACCATGCTCAGGGCGCGAGGTTCGAGACCAAGCGCGGAAAGCATCCCGATCTCCTTCGTTTTTTCGATGATCAGCACGAGCAGCGTCGAAACGATGTTGAACACCGCCACGACCGTGATGGTGACGATCAGCAACGGCATGATATTTTTCTGAAGCTTGAGCCACTCGAAAAGATTGGCGTAGCGTTCATAGACCGTGTAGGAGTAGAAGGGATAGCCGAGCCGGGCGGCGACGGTTTCCGAAATCGCCTGCAACTCGCGAAGATTGGCGACGTTAGCCTCGTAGCCCGAAATCATGCCAGGATGGTAGAGTTGCTGGAGCCTCGTGAGATCGGCGAAGACGACGATGTCGTCGAACCCTTCGGTGAGGCCGGTGTCGTACACGCCCGCGACTTGCGCCACATGCAGGTCGAGGCTCGACAGCAGCTCCACGACGCTCTCCTTGCCGGTGATGCCGGACGCGCCGTTTTTGCCCGCGATGCCGACGATCATCAGCCTGTCGCCCGCTTTGACGCCAAGATTCTCGGCCAGCGTTTTGCCAAGCAGAATCGGCAGCGGAGCGTCCGCCGACGCCGGAGCCGCTTCGAGCAGCACCGGGCCGTTCTGCAGAAAGCGCGAACTCACGCGCGGATCGATCCCCTGAATCATCGCCGGAGCGATATTGCCGCCCGCAGAGCCACTCCCGGCGCGGCTTCGGAGCATCACGTTCATTTCGAGAAACGGCGACACCGAGGCAACGCCCGGTACGCCGGTCAGCGTCTGGAGGTCACGACGGGTTTCGGCAAAGAGCCGCTCGTCCGGCTGGCGCACCTGAAGATGCGAGGTGAAACGAATGAGCTTGCCCTCGATGACCGACGCGAATCCGTTGACGATTGAGAGCGTCAAAATCAGCGCCGCCGTCCCCACGGCAATCCCGATCACCGACGCCAGCACGATAAAGGTCGGCTTCGACAGCGACCGGGGCTTGAAGGCAAACCGCCTGGCAATGTACAATTCAGCTTTCACGGATCGGTTAAAGGAGCAAAGATAGTGAGTCGTGGTTCAACGGGAGGACGCGCCTCCCTTTCTCTAATGGTTGGAAAGATAAGAATTTCCGGGGTTTTGGGGGAGGATTACAGACGATCTTTCCAATAGTCAGGATTCCTGTGAAGATTCGCAATCGCCACAATCAGGATTTCCTGTTGTCTGATACAAATACACGTCATACTCATCTGTATTTCTGAAGAAGCTTTTCTATAGTAATCGATTTCATTTTTCCCTGATCATAAGCATCGATCCTGTCCTCAGCCTCTTTTACCCACATCTCATTGATTTCTGGATCCGACTTGTCAAGATCAGAAATCAGCTTATCAATAAGCCGAGCCTTTTCAATCGTGCTAAGGGCTGACGCCTCATTAAAAATTCTATCTGCTGTGGACATTTTTTAATCCTTTGATCATTAGACATAAAAAACCAAACAAACTGTTCACATCAAAGCTTCATATTCATGTTGAATACTTCCCAATATGAGCTATGCAAATTCGACTGGCTCATTTGATTATATAGTTTTATTCCTTATCACATTCTCATTAACAGAAAATATTAAATCAATTTAACGTAATAGTTTTTCTTGAATACTGTCTATAATCTTTTCAAACCTTGCAAGGTCGATATTGTATTTTTGTTCACCTGATAATTTACTCTGCTCTTCGATATATGATACAATCTGATTATAAGCCATTTCCATTGACTCTATTTCTTCTCCAAGATCTTTTCTGATCTTAAAATGCGAACATAAATGTATTAATAATGCCGGAATTTGTTGAAAAAATTGTTCCATTAAATACTGCTCATCTCCCAAATTACTTTTACGCTGTAAAATCACCACCTTTAATGAGGTTGCTAGTTGGTAAGACTGAATTTTACTACTTAACAGTACTTTTTCTAACTCATACTTGCCACTTAATTCATTTTTATATTCTTCAATTTTTTTAAGATAATCATATTTAACTGATTCAACCTTACTAGTTAAAAGGTCTATATCTGATTTTGTAGCTAAATTCTTTCCTTTCGTTTTGAAAAACTCTATAAAGTAGCTTCCAAACAACCCTAAAGCAAAAGATAAGACATTATATAAATAGAAGTATTTAATCTTACCTTCAATTATTGTTTCAACTATAGTATTTATATTTTCCATAGTCATATTATAATTATATTTTTTAATATTTTTTCAGAAACATAGTATTGCTTTTTTTACACAAAAAACCACTATTTGACTAAGATACATCGACACAACCATCACCTATCCGGCTGCATCACCACCAGAATCCGAGCCGTGTACAAGTGATTGCTGCGAATGCTTTATATCCCATATAATCGTGTCAGAGCTGAAATCCTGCTCGTTTGGCCACATGATCCCTCGATGGGCTGGGCGTACAAGTCTAAAATAGGATTGATCTTCGAGTTCTTTAAACGCAGACCCCTTCAAATATGGCTTGACATCGAAGATTCCTTCAAAACCGCTGCTCGTGACTATTTCGATTTTATGGTCATCCAGCGGCACCGCTTTTACGATAGTATCCATAATTTATTCTTTTCGTTATTACCTCAGAGGCTCGATTTTAAATACAGGTTCGCCAGCGATTGCCAGCTTCCAGTCCGCCATTAAATCTTCTTTACGAATCTCAATCCAGGCTTGAACCAGTTTCATCTTCGAGGAGGGCAAGCTTCCGTCAAGTATGACTCCATCCTCAATTGCGATGGATGCGTGATGCTCTCCGTATTCAGCATGAATATGAGGACAACTGTGCTGTTTGTTGTCATAAAAATACATCTGAATCAAAATACCATAAAACATTGAAATGGTCGGCATCACTGTGCTCCTTTCTTTAATTGCCGTATTGATGTTTAGGTTTCCGCTACAACAGTCTTTTAAACAATAATTTAACCCTCTTCTTCGATGCTCATCTCTCCTGACGTGTAAGCCAAAACTATATTCCGTCCTGCTTGCTTTGCTTTGTAAAGAGCTTTGTCGGCATTTGTAATTAACGAGGTGCCGTCCGTGGCGTCGTCGAGCCATGAG
>CAIUQW010000282.1 GCA_903901395.1 uncultured Chlorobiales bacterium
CGTCACGCTGTTCGACTCACGATTTCCTTTTCCTGAAAAAGTGTTCGCGGCGCACTCCGAATCCGACACCACCGCCGACATCGCCGGTATCGAAGTGCTGCAAAAGGTCTGCGACCAGGCGCGATTCAACTTTTTCAGAATTCCGAAAAATCTCGGCGTGCCGCACGCAAGCGTCGTGCTCGAAAAGCCCGTTCTCAGCAAAGATGGCAGGGAACTCGAACCCCGGAATCCGGTGTTTGCGGAGATGATGCAGGCGATAGCGGATTTCGAGAAAATGGGGTGAAGCGTTTTTATGTCGTTTTTGACCAATAACGTTCGGCTTCGATCTGGATTTCATTGTAAGACAGCGTATGAAATGACGTTGAGCGTTATGTCAATGAACACTTTGCGATGACTTGTTGTTTGGCAGACATATGGGCATCAAGTGCGACGAAAGTATGATTTGAGATAAACTCTCCTGATCTTTTCAATGCGAGTCCTCTTCCCATGAAGCTTTCTGAAACTGCTGCAAAAGCCATTGCCGCTTATGGCGGGGTCGAATTGTGGAGGAACGCCGTATCGGTTGAAACCTCCGTCAGCGCCTCGGGACTGGCGTTTATCCTGAAACGGCGGCCCTTTTTCAGCCATTCGAAAATGACCATGGACGCCCACAGGCCCTTTTGCCGTTTTACCCCGATTGGTCGTGATCCCGGTATAACCGGAGTGCTCGATGGTGGCGATGTGCGACTTGAGGATGCTCAGGGCCAGGTTATCGAAGAACGACGGAATGCGAGGAGTTATTTCAAGGCTGGCCGGAGGCTGTTCTACTGGGATGATCTCGATATGTCCTATTTCGCCAATTACGCTTCATGGAATTACTTCACACTTCCGGCTTTGCTGTTGCGTGAAGATATCGACTGGAGTGAACCGGAGCCGGGCAGGCTCAGAGCCGTGTTTCCCGATCATATTCCGACGCACAGCCGGGTGCAGCAGTTCAGGTTCAATCGCAAAACCGGCCTTTTAATCCAGCACGATTATACGGCGGACATCATCAGTCCGCTCGCGGCGGCGGCCAATGTCGTGCATTGTCATTCAGAAAATGCCGACGGGCTGACGTATCCTTCCGAAAGAGTCGTAACCCCGAAGAGCTTCAAGGGCAATCCATTGCGCAAGCCTGTGCTGATCCATCTTTACCTTCACGATTACCGGGTCATTTGTTGACTCGTCCCAACATCGTAACAGAGGAACTATCCTGTTTTTTTTGTTATTGTTATCATTGATGTTGAATCTGGGAAATCAATTTCTTCAGAATGGTTCAGGCAATGATGAGCAGATTTTTGAGGCTGGGCTTGATGGTCGTGGTCATGCTTTTTGCCTCTCCGGTCGCCGGGCGAGCCGCCGAGATTCGAACCATGTCGCTGAAGGGGAGCGTCAACCCCGGCAGCGCGGCGTATTTTCTTCGCGTACTCGACGAGGCGAACCGGTCGGGCGACGAGTTGCTCCTCGTCGAGATCGATACGCCGGGCGGGCTGGTCGCTTCGTTGCGGCAGATGGTGCAGGGGGTGATGGCATCCAAAGTCCCGGTCGTCGTCTATGTCGCGCCGTCCGGGGCGCAGGCGGCTTCGGCGGGGGCGCTGCTGTTGCTCTCCGCGCACGTGGCGGCGATGGCTCCGGGCACCGAAACCGGCGCGGCGCATCCGGTTGGCATTGGCGGCGAGGCCGACAAGAAGAGCGTGATGAACGCCAAGATCGAGAACGATCTCGCGGCGTTCGCCCGCAGTCTCGCGCAGAAGCGTGGTCGCAGCCCCGAGTGGGCCGAGCGGGCCGTGCGCGAGAGCATCGCCTCGACGGCGTCGGAAGCGCTCGCGGCGGGCGTGATCGACACCGTCGCCCCCAGCCGCAATGAACTGCTCGCCTTTCTCGACGGACGCAAAGTGACGACCGCCGCCGGAGAAACGATCATCCGCACCTCTGGCGTGACGGTGCGTGACGCCGCGCCGACCTTCAGGGAGGAGGTGATGATGACCATCGCCGATCCCAACATAGCCTATTTTCTGCTGTTGCTCGGCCTGGCCGGAATCTACTTTGAACTCACGACGC
>CAIUQW010000283.1 GCA_903901395.1 uncultured Chlorobiales bacterium
CTCGATCAGGAGAGAATCTATCCCGGCGGTATCGACAAAACGGATGGCGACATCTCGTTCAGCATGGCAGCGGAGGGCAATGAGCACGATGTGTTCGAAGATCTCGCCATAACGGTGCTGGGCAAGGGCGGCGAAGTGCTGGTGCTGCCACCGGATAAAATGCCCACCGCCTCGGGCGTCGCGGCCATCTACCGTCACGAGTAGCGCTTGGCTGCTACGCCGCTTGTTCCGGTTTACGCCCTCGACCACTATATTGCGGAGTCATGAATGCGCCTTGTATGTTCGTGACCCCGCAACAATTTTATCGATTCCTTCTGACTCAGCATGAGCGCGACCCGCGAGATTTTCTGGAATACCGGTCACGGGACGGTTGCCGTCATGTACCTGCTCGCTCTTGCCGCCATTGGTGCGATGGCGTGGGGTTTCCGGCGTCGGCGCGACATCTGGCGGCGCGGAAAGCCGCTTGACCGCACCGATCATCCGCTCCAGCGATTTTCGCGATTTCTCGCTGATACCATCAGCCAGCGCAAGGTCGCAAGAGTTTCGGATGGCGGACTGCCACACTCGATGCTCTTCTGGGCCTTTCTGCTGCTCCTCGCCGGTACGCTGCTCGTTATGGCGCAGGCCGATTTTCTGACTCCCCTCTTCCGCGTCAATCTGCTTTCGGGAGATTTTTACCGGCTCTACTCGCTCGTGCTCGATCTTGCCGGTCTGTTGGCACTTGTCGCGCTCGGCGTGCTGGCTGCGAGGCGCTTCGTCATCCATCCGCCGGGGCTGGAGAGTACGCCCGCCGATGCGCTCATTCATCTGCTGCTGGTGACAATTCTCGTGACGGGATTCATCGTTGAGGGATTCCGCATGGCCGCGACCGAACTGCGCGACAATCCCGCCCTTGCCCTCTGGTCGCCGGTAGGTTATCTCTTCGCTTCGCTTTTCGCTGGCATGGGCGTCCATGCGCAACGGGTGGCTCATCAGGTGTTGTGGCTGGCGCATATGCTTCTGGCGTTTGGCTTTATCGCCATCATTCCGTGGACAAAGCTGCGACACATCGCCACCACCAGTGGCAACAGCTTTTTCGAGCCGAAAGAGCCGAAAGGTACATTTGCGCCGCTCGATCTCGAAGAGGAGTCCGCCGAGCGGTTCGGAGCGTCGGCAATTGGTGATCTGACATGGAAAGATATTTTCGACGCCGATGCCTGCATGGCGTGCGGGCGATGCCAGCAGCGCTGCCCGGCGTATCTGACAGGTAAGCCGCTTTCGCCGATGAAGGTGGTGCGCCAGATTGGCGAGCTGGCCGAATCGGCGTCAAAGGACGGGTTGATAGACGCGGTTTCGCGTGGCGCGATCTGGTCGTGCACCACTTGCGGGGCGTGCGAGGAGATTTGCCCTGCGAGCGTCGGACATGTCGGCAAGATCATCGAGATGCGCCGCAGCCTTACGCTGATGGCGGGCGAGTTTCCCGGCGACGAGGCGAGACGCTCTTGCGACGCCATCGAGATCAACGGCAATCCGTTCGGCCTCGCTCACGCTTCGAGAGGCGACTGGGCTAAAAGTTTGCCGGTCACCGTCGCAACGAGCGGAACCGAAGCGGAAATCCTTTATTTTACCGGCTGTTACGCATCGTACGATCCCCGAAACCGAAAGGTGGCTGAAAGCTTCGCGCGGCTGTGCGCGGCGACGGGCGTCACGATCATGATCCTCGGCAAGGCGGAGCGGTGCTGCGGCGAACCAGCGCGAAAGCTCGGCAACGAGTATCTCTACCGTATGGTGGCCGAGAGCAACATTGAGGCGCTCCGTTCAGCAAAAGCGCGGCGAATCGTCACCGCCTGTCCGCACTGCTTCAACACCCTTGCGCGGGACTATCGCGAGCTTGGGCTGGAGACTCCGGTTGAGCACCATTCGACCTTCATCCGGCGTCTCGTCGGCGATGGCCGCCTGAAACTGAATTCGTCAGCCTTCCGCGCCACCTATCACGACTCCTGCTATCTGGCGCGGTATCAGGATATTGTCGATGAGCCTCGTCTGCTGCTGCAAGCGGCGGGCGGCGTGTTGAGCGAAATGGAGCGTTCGGGCAAAGAGAGCTTCTGCTGCGGCGCTGGCGGCGGGCGAATCCTTGCCGAGGAAAAGCTTGGGACGCCGATTGTGGACGAGCGGCTCAGGATGGCCCAAAAAACCGGCGCTTCGACGATCGTTACCGCCTGCCCGTTCTGCCTGAGCATGTTCGAGGATGGCCTGAAGCGCCAAGGTGGCAACATAAATATAAAGGCGCTCGATCTTGCGGAGATCGTCGCCCGGAGCATCGATCAACAGTAAAAATAATACATCATGATGCTGACACGCACCGAAATTCAGCAACGAGTGTCGCGCCTCCAGGAGAGGCTCACGCTCAATGGCGTACAGGCCGCCTTGTTGCTCGTGCCCATCGATATTTATTACTTCACCGGCACGCGCCAGAATTCTGCGCTCTGGGTTCCTTCGAGCGGCGAACCGATGCTGCTCGTGCGCAAAAGCCTTGTACGCGCCAGGGCGGAGGGACTGATCGATGACATCCGCCCCTTTCCATCAAGCAAAGAGTTGGCTTCGCTCCTCGGCAGCGAGGGCGATAAGGTCGGCATGACCTTCGACGCCGTGCCGGTGGCACAGCACGGCTGGTACTCAAAAGTACTGCCGGGGCGCAGCTTTGCCGATGTCACCATGCTTGTGCGCGAGCTGCGCTCGGTGAAGTCGCCCGCCGAGATCGAAATGCTTCGCCACAGCGCGGAAAAGCTCTGCTCGATCTTCAGTGAAGTGCCGACATTCCTGATGGCGGGGATGCGCGAACTCGATCTTGCCGCCGAGATGGAGTACCGTTTGCGCCGGATCGGGCACGAAGGGTATGTGCGGATGCGGGCCTTCAATCAGGAGCTGTTCGGCGGCATGGCCGTGTCGGGCAGCGCGACGAAGTACGGTTTTTTTGATGGCGCGGTGACGGGTCAGGGGCTTTCAGGTGCGTCGCCGCAAGGCGCATCACTCGACGAAATTCGGGAAAACGAGCCGGTACTGGTCGATTTCGCCGGGGTTTTCAACGGCTACATCGTCGATATGACCCGCATGTTCGTCATCGGCACGCTCGACGCTGAATTGCAGCGAGCCTTCGACCTCTCGCTTGAAATTCAGGAAGCGGTACGCCGGGCTATGACGCCGGGAGCGATCTGCGAGGAGATTTACCGGCAAGCCGCAGCTATGGCGGAAAACGCGGGGCTTGGCGGCAACTTCATGGGAATGCCGGGCGAGCAGTCACGCTTTGTCGGCCACGGCGTAGGCCTCGAACTCGACGAACTGCCGGTACTGGCGCAAGGCTTCAACATGCCGTTGCAGGCGGGGCAGGTGGTTGCCGTCGAACCGAAATTCGTCATCCCCGGAAAAGGCGCGATTGGAATAGAGAATACCTTTGTAGTGACGGAAACCGGCGGCGAGAGGCTGACCGAATTATCTGACGAGATCGTGGTGATTTGATTTTGCACAAAAAAGGCTCCGGGATCACCGGAGCCTTTTCGTACAATCAATCAACGAGTTATCTCAGAGAGCATACCTGAGGTCGGCGAGAATTTCGCTTCCGCCAAAAGTCCATGAAGCGATACCATAATTATCGGTGCGTTCTTTAAGCATCGATGGCTTCAGGTAACGATAACCGAGGTCAATTGTAATATCCTTGGATGCCTTGATACCGAGGCCAGCGCCAACCTGCCAGGCAAGCACAACCGAAGTGCCTGTATAAAAAGAAGAGGTGACATCATTAAAAAATGCCTTGTCATCCTCGCGCTACCGAGACCTCCCATGACATAGGGCGTAACGCAGGAGCTTAACCAAGCGATGTTATAATAACCATTTGCCATGAAGGTCCAGGCCGAAACGTCATATTCTGCCTGAGGGGAAGAACCAAGACTATCACTTTTCTCGTCTACTTTATTATTGTGGAACCCAACTTCTCCTTCCATACGAAAATCACCGTTCTTCAGACCGACTGCGCCATTGACGACGACACCTGGTTTATACGTGTACGTAAGTGGGGGATATACAGGTGGAGAAGGATGCTCATAATCTTCTGTTGAATTGTCCAGCCGGTTCAATCCGCTCGACAGGTTGACATAATAACTTTCAGCCACCGCCAATGACGGGACTGACAATGCTCCTGCAACAAGAAACGGGAGAATGAGCTTTTTCATGGTGGTATGAATTTGGAGGTTATGCAAACATTACCAAAATCACGTATTGATATGCTGATTTAGGCGAATAAAGCGTCATATAAAAGCATATATCCTGAATTGCCTGTACACATCTTTTCAGCGTCAAACCGGTTTCCTCTATAACAAAAATATTCTGGCAGAACGAGAACGAGTAAAGGATTGCGAAGTGGATGATCGAGTACGAAGCCTTCGCATTCACAGAGCCTTTTGTAAAGAAGCAAACTTCGTTTTTTGTCAATGACGGCGAAAAGCTGGCTGATGAGATCGTCGCTTTTTGAGGAGTACGTAAAAATGGCTCCGGGATCGCCGGAGCCTCGATGCAGAATCTGCGCAAATCGGCAGGCTCAGAAGCTGTAGCGGATGCCGACAATAAAATTGCTGCTGGCGAGAGAAACCTTTGCCCCATCGAATGTTGCATCGGATGGCGAGAGGTAGCGATACCCGATATCGACCATCACATTGTCGGCGGTCTTGATCCCAAGACCAGCACCCACCTGCCAGGCAAATTCTGTGGCACTCGATGGCGATCCCCAGTTGCCCTCTCTGATCGTAGCATGAGCCGCGCCAAGGCCGGCCATGATGTAGGGCGACAGGCCGACATTATCCATGTCGATGTCGTAATAACCGTTGGCCATATAGCTCCACATCGAAACGTGAGCGCCTCTTACCACGCTATAATCGGATGAATCGACGCGGTTCCGGTGATACCCAACCTCCGCTTCCAGGCGAACGGCCTCGTTTTTCAGTCCGATAGCCCCATTGATGAGATAGCCGGTATCGTATCTTATCGCGTCATCGTTTCCATCAACCGTCGAATTGTTCAGCAACCCGACTCCACCGGAAAGGCTTACGTAGGCATTGCTCTCTGCGCGAGCTACCGACGGAACTGTACATGCGCCTGCTATGAGCAGGGAAAGGATGAGTTTTTTCATAGTTGTCATTGTTTCGTTGTTGCATGATTTATCTGGTCGTGAGCCATCGCTCGTCTGCAATCTATGTAAATTTTTTAAAATTTATAAAGTACTTTTAAATATTATGTCAACAAGATTCAGAGAATAAATTTTACCGGTTTTCAGTTGCCAGTTCGCTGCACGCTCAGTACGTTGACAAAAGCTATGCCTTGCCAATACGCACCTGCGGCGTTTTTTCGGAAAGATTTTCAATAAAGTGGCTGATTTTCTGACAACATGAACATCCTTGTCTGCGTCAAGCAGGTTCCCGATATGGCGGGAACGTTCGCGCCAAATACCGCCGGAAGCTGGTTCGATGAGGCCGGGCTTGCGTGGCGGATGAACGAGTACGATGCTTTCGCGGTCGAGGAGGCTCTGCGGCTGAAAGAGCAGATCAGCGGCGAAGCACGGGTGACGGCGCTCTCCATCGGTCCGGCTCGGGTGGTCGAGACGCTTCGCAAGTCGCTCGCGATGGGGTGCGACGAGGGCGTGCACATCGACGACGCCGAAGCCTCGGAGCGCGATCCGTGGCAGATCGCCTCGATGATCGCCGGATTTGCCGCCGGGCGCGGTTTCGATCTCGTGTTCGCCGGGATGCAGTCCGAAGATCGAGGCTCCGCGCAGGTCGGCGTGCTCTTGGCCGAACGGCTCGGCCTCGCTTGCGTGACCGGCATCACGGCGTTCGAGTGGCGCGATGGCGCGATGCAGGTCGAGCGCGAACTCGAAGGCGGGCGCAAATGCAGGCTCGGGCTGAAAGCTCCGGCGCTCCTGACCTGTCAGCTCGGTCTCAACACGCCGCGCTATCCCACCTTGCCGAATATCATGAAATCGAAACGCGCTGCGCTGACCATCCTCTCGCCGGATTTGATTGGCCTCGAACCGCCGAAAACATCATCCGAAAATTTCCGGCCCCACGAGCCCAACGCGGCTGGCGTAATTCTCGAAGGCGATGCCGCGACGCTTGCCGCGCAGGTGCTCGATATTCTCGAAACGAAAGTCTCGATTCCCGGATTGGGAGGCTCGCGATGAAGCTGCTGCTGGTTGGCGAAGTTCGCGATGGCGCAATTGCGCCGGAGATCGCCGAGCTGTTCGGCTTTGCCTCTCGCCTCGGTGCGGAGGCGTCGATGGTGCTGGCCGGAGCTTCCGGCGATCTGCCCGCAGTTGAGGGACGGCTCTATCGAGCAGATGCCACCCACGAATTCGACATGACGTATCACAAACGCCTTGTGCTTGCCGCCGTCGAGCAAGAGCAGCCGGACGCCGTGGCGCTTCTGCACTCCTCGTTCGGCTGGGAACTCGCCCCGCGCTTGGCCTTCGCCATGCAGGCTGCGCAGGTGTCGGGCGTGACCGGCATCGACGATGGCGGCTTCGTGGTCGAAACCTGCAACGGCAAGATGCGCCGCACCGTCAGGCCGCTGACCGCTCGCGCCGTGCTGACGATCCAGCCAGGCGCGTTCGTCGCCGCGCCGATGGCGGGAACGCCTGAAGTAATAGCTAACGACGCAGAGCCGGACGCGGCCATCGAGTTTCTCGGCTGCATCCAGCCGGAGCGCGGCGTCGTTCTTTCCCGCGCAAGCGTAATCGTCAGCGCCGGGCGCGGCATGGGCAGCGCCGAGCGGGTCGAGCTGGTGCGGGCGCTGGCCGAGGCGCTTGGCGGCGAGGTTGGAGCGAGCCGCCCGGTGGTCGATGCCGGATGGCTCGAACGGGCACGGCAGGTGGGGTCGAGCGGGCAAAACGTTTCGCCTGCGCTCTACGTGGCGTGCGGCATCTCCGGCGCGATCCAGCACCTTGCCGGAATGAAAGGCTCCGGCTTCGTGCTCGCCATCAACACCGACCGCGACGCTCCCATCGCCAGCGTGGCCGACGTGCTGGTGGTGGCGGACGTTGCGGAGTTCCTGCCCGCGCTGACGGCGGCGATTCAGGCGCGGA
>CAIUQW010000284.1 GCA_903901395.1 uncultured Chlorobiales bacterium
AGTTGGACTTGTCGGGCATCGTGCCTTCGAAGAAGGGCACGCCCTTGCCCATCACCGTCGTGGCGAGCACCACCACCGGCTTCGTGCGATTCTTGTCCTTGCGGAGATATTCGAGCGTGTCGATGAAGTGCTCGATGTCGTTGCCGTCGCAGGTGAGCACATCCCAGCCGAACGCACGCCACTTGTCGGCAAACGGTTCGACATCCATGACATCCGCAACCTCGCCATCGATCTGCTGGTTGTTGTAATCGACGATGCCGACGAGGTTGCCGAGCTTGTAGTGGGCGGCACTCATCGCGGCCTCCCAGATTTGGCCTTCCTGACATTCGCCATCGCCCATCAGGCAGAAGACCTCGCCTTTCTTGCCATCCATGCGCAGGCCGAGCGCCGCGCCAACCGCCGCCGACAGCCCCTGGCCGAGCGAACCCGACGCGATGTGGATGCCCGGAAGCCCCGCCTCGCAGGTCGGATGGCCCTGAAGATAGGAGTCCACCTCCCGCAGATAGTTCATCTCGTCGAGCGAGAAGTAGCCCGAGCGGGCAAGAACGCTGTACCAGACCGGCGCGATGTGGCCGTTCGACAGAAACAGCATGTCGTGATCGGCGCCCTGCCCGAACTGATGCGGATGGTGCTGTAAAATTCTGAAGTAAAGCGCCGTAAAAATATCGGCCATGCCAAGCGAACCGCCGGTATGCCCGGATTGGGATCTGGCCAGCATGCGGATGATGTCGCGGCGCACCTGCCGGGCCATCTCCTTGAGTTCATCGATGGTGGAAAGTTGCAGATGCTTGCCCTTTTTCTCCGGCGGATAAGGCTTCAGATGTTTTGCCATGATGGAAGCGGTGTATAAGTGATGGCTGATATTGAAATTATGGTTGACGGCCTCAGGCCAGTCACGCGATGACTCAAACGAAACGCCCTTAAGTTACATGCACCCGCCTGAAAAACCAAGTCATGCATCCCCGGCATCTGTTTTTCTGCGCCGGATATAGCGGATGACCGACCAAACGATGTATCCGGTAACGAGAATCGTGAATGGCACGCTGTAATAAAGAACATAACGGCCGATCTGGTTCCAGTTCTGTCCAAGCAACAGGCCGCCATAGAGCAGCAGCAGATTCCAGAGCGCGGAACTCACCGTGGAGGCGAGCAGCACCTGCGGAATCTTCAGATGCAGCATGCCCGCCATGATGCAGATCACCGATCTCGAACCGAGCAGAAAGCGGTTCGCCACGACCGACAGGTAGCCGTGGCCCGCGAACTTCTGGCGAACCACCTCCATCTCGGAGGGCGGAAACAGCTTGTGCACGCTGTGAGCGAACTTGTGGCGCACCTCGCTCTCGCCCGAGGCATAGAGCTTGAGGCCGAGAAAGCGGCTGAGCAGGAACAGGGTCATGAACCCGGCCACGGAACCGAAGGTGGACCAGAAAAGTGCTTCGGGGAAGGCGATGCGCTCGAAGACGAGCAGATACCCGGCCAGCGCGACAGGAACATCCCCCGGGATAGGGGGGATGATATTTTCCATGTACGCTGAGAGAAAAAGAATGGCGTAAACTGCGGCTGGATCAGCCTGCTGTAAATAGGCGATTACGGCATCGATCATCGGCGAGGATTCCAGGATGCGGACTTACTCACCGAGTACGCGACGCTTCACCTCGGAGTAGGCATCCTCGACGCCGCCGAGATCGAGGCGGAAGCGATCCTTGTCGAGCTTTTCGCCAGACTCGGCGTCCCAGAAGCGGCAAGTGTCGGGGCTGATCTCGTCGCCAAGCAGAATCTCGCCCTTGTGGCGACCGAATTCGAGTTTGAAATCGACGAGGCGCAAGTGCCTCTCGGCAAACCACGGCACGAGCAAAGCGTTGATTTTCGCGGCCATCTCCTTGAGCTGGGCCACCTCTTCGCAGGTGCCGAGTCCGAGCGCGACGGCGTGCTCGTCGTTCATGAGCGGATCGTCGAGGTCGTCGTTCTTCAGATAGAGTTCAACGATCGGCTTTGCGAGCACAGTGCCCTCCTTGAAGCCGTAACGCCTGACCAGCGAACCGGCGGCGACG
>CAIUQW010000285.1 GCA_903901395.1 uncultured Chlorobiales bacterium
AAACGGGAATACTCCAGTTCAGCATAAACCTCGTGATGGACTTCAACGCTGTACATTGGCGTTTCGGTAAAGTCTGTCCCTGACCTCTTCCCACGGAACGCTCTTCGCAGCACCAGAATCGAGATCGCGAATCCTGTTCTCTATCTCGACCTGCCAGGCGCGTTCAACATCCTCATTCATTGGTGCGTCGAGACTGGCGATCAAAGCCTCCGCTATTCGCGCCCGCTCGGTGTCCGTTTGCCTGAGCGCACTGCTCAGAATCCTGTCTGCCTCGGTTTTAATCATCAATTGAATCCTCCATGTTCGAGATCAACAATTCACCAGACATTTGTAAAATATGAATTGCTAATGCGCTAATGCCTTCGCAGCATCTTCCCCCACAGCCTGCCATCGCGCTTCGATGGTGTCGGCTGACAAATCAGCGCCGCACTCCCATTCGATGAAGTATCCCCCGTTACTCACCTTCACGAATTCCGCATGGTCTCGAAGCTCTTCGAATACGTCAAATTCCAGATAAGGCGTAACATCGAAAAGCCCAATGCGGCCATCTTCCGCGATAATCGACAACACCCGATCCGGTTGCGGATGAACTTCTGCAATTCTCATTGGTCAAGTCCCTTTATTGGAAATGGTTTCTTACCGTTTACTGCCAGATTCCAGTCCGCCAGCAAATCTTCCTGGTGAATTTCGATCCACGCAACAACCAGCTTGTGCTTGTTCGGTGGCAGTTCGCCCGCCAGAACTGTTCCATCAAGAATTGAATACACGGCAACTTTTCCCTGATAATCTGCATGGATGTGTGGCAAATGATGCTTCTCGATGTCCCGAAAGAACATCCGGATCAGAATTCCGTAAAACATTGAAATCGTTGGCATTCTACCCTTTACTTTCGATTATTCTTGGTATGCGGCGACCATCTTGTGAATTTCGAAAAAGCCTGCACCTTCAAATCTAAACAACATTCGCACTTCGTCAAAAACACCGGAGACGCCCCCTCCAGAAACGCGAAAAACCCCAACCGATTTGCACCAGTCGGGGTTTCACCTTGTTGCTCCGGCAGTGATACTCATGAAAGTCACCGGAACAAGAAATTGGGCTAAAGCCCTGATTTATTTTGTCTTATCCATCAACATTGCCGAGCTGGAGCTCGGCGCTCCCAGGAAAAATTCCCTTTCGTCCTTTTCCTCTCTTACTGCCTCAGCGAGTCGATGATCGCGAAGAAGTTCGGGAACGACACTCCCGCCACCTCGCGATCCGACAAGCGCAGCGATGCGCCTGCGGCTTCGGCGGCGATGGCGAAGCTCATGGCGATGCGGTGGTCGTCGAAGCACTCGATCTCCACCTCCTGCTGGTTGCACTTCGGACGCCCCTTCACCACGAAGCCGTCGGGATACTGCTCGCACTCGAAGCCGAGACGCTCCAGATTCACGACCAGCGCGTCGATGCGGTCGCTCTCCTTGGTGCGCAATTCAGCGGCGTTGTGCAGCTCGAACTCGCCCGAGGCGAAGGCCGAGAGCACGGCGAGCATCGGCACTTCGTCGATCACGCCCGCCACGACGCCGTGGTCGCTGATGCGCAGCGGCTTGAGGCCGGAGCAGCTCCGGACGACGATGTCACCCACCGGCTCGCCGCCCTCCGAGCGCACGTTCTCGATGCCGAGACCCGCGCCCGCCTCCTGAAGCACCTCGATGTAGGC
>CAIUQW010000286.1 GCA_903901395.1 uncultured Chlorobiales bacterium
GCTGTCGGGCGGCCAGACGCAGCGCGTGGCCATCGCGCGGGCGCTGGTGAACCACCCGTCGATCATCCTCGCCGACGAACCCACCGGCAACCTCGACACGGCCACCAGCCACGACATCATGGAGATTTTCAGCAAACTCTCCGACGCGGGCAACACGATCATCCTCATCACCCACGAAGAGGACATCGCCCGCTTCACCCGCCGGATCATCCGCCTGCGGGATGGGAGGATCGAAAGCGACTCCGCGCCATGAACGCCTCCCTCCAACAGTTCCGGTACGAGACGGCCGAGAGTATGAACATTGCCGTGCAGCAGATTCGGACCAACAAGATTCGCTCGTTTCTGACGGCGCTTGGCGTGATTATCGGCATCGTGGCGATTACCATGATGGGCACAGCGATCAACGGCATCGACCGCGGTTTCGACAAGAGCCTCGCTATGCTTGGCTACGACGTGATTTATGTGCAGAAGGGATCGTGGAGCACGATGGGTTCGTGGTGGCGCTTCCGGAACCGGCCCGACATCGAGACGCGCTACGCAGCCGAGATCAACCGGATCATTGAAAAAGAGCCGAACTCGCAACTGATCGTGGCCGTGCCGCAGATGTCCACCATCCAGGCGGACGCTCGCTACCGCGACCGCGAGATTCTGCAAATCTTCGCGCTTGGCACCAACCACGACTACCCGCTCACGGCCTCGGGCGACCTCTCGGCGGGGCGCTTCTTCACGGCGCAGGAGTCGGCGGCGGGCGACGCGGTCTGCGTGATTGGAGACGACATCGCCACGGGGTTGTTCCCGGACGGACGCGCGGTCGGCAAGCTGCTCCGCCTGAAAAACCACAACGTTCAGGTGGTCGGCATTTTCAAAAAGCAGGGCAAGTTCCTGGGACTTTTCAGCTTCGACAATCAGCTCATCATGCCACTCGGCGCGTTCACGAAGGTTTACGGCAAAACCTCGATGGTGACGATCAGGGTCAAGGTGAAGGATGAAAAGCGGATTCCCGAGGCCACGGAGGAGCTGACCGGGCTGATGCGGCGCATCCGGCGGCTGCCTCCCGGCAAGGCGGATGACTTCGGCATCAACGAGCAGCAGGCCTTCAAGAGCCAGCTCGACCCGATCAAGAACGGCATCGCCATCGCGGGCATCTTCATCACCGGCATGTCGCTTTTCGTCGGGGCGATCGGCATCATGAACATCACCTTTGTGAGCGTCAAGGAGCGCACCCGCGAAATCGGTCTGCGCAAAGCGCTCGGCGCCCGGAGGCGGACGATCCTCATGCAATTCCTGATCGAATCGGTGATGATCTGCCTCGTCGGCGGTGTTATCGGCCTCGCCACGGCGCTCTCGATCACCGTGCTCATCCAGACGCTGCTGCCGGACTTTCCCGTCAGCTTTTCGCCGATGCTGGTGCTGGCGAGCCTCGTGGTGTCGGTGGCGACCGGCATCATTTCGGGTCTCGCTCCGGCGATTTCAGCATCGCGGCTCGATCCAGCCGTTTCACTCAGATACGAATAGCCATGATGCTCCCGATCCGCGAAACCGTGATGCAGGCCGCGACCTCACTGGCGGTCAACAAGCTGCGTTCGGCGCTCACGACGCTCGGCGTGGCGGTGGGCGTTTTCTCGATTATCGCGGTGATGACGGCGCTCGACGCGGTTGACCGGTCGATTGCCTCGGGCCTGTCGAGCCTCGGCGCGAACACCTTCCAGCTCCAGAAAAACCCCGCCACGGTGTTCAGCGGCGGTCACAACAGAAATCTCTACGCCAACCGAAAGGACATCACCTGGGAGCAAGCGCAGCTCTTCAGAAAATATATGGGCGAGAGCGCCCGGAACATCGGCTTCATCATCACGAGCCAGGCCGCGCAGGCGAGCTACGGCAACGAGATTACGAATCCCGACGTAACGCTCACAGGCGGCGACGAAAGCTTCGCCCCGGCCAACGGCTTCGATGTGATTTCGGGGCGCAACCTGAACGATGGCGACCTTCGCTACGCATCGAACAGCGCCATCATCGGCAGCGACGTGGCCGAGTACCTTTTCCGGCAGGGGCAGAATCCGGTCGGCAAAAAGATCAAAGTCAACGGAAAGGTTTATACGGTGGTCGGCGTGTTCAGCAAAAAAGGGGCGGCGTTCGGGCAGAGTCAGGACAACTTCGTGCTTATCCCGATCAGCCGCTATCTCGAGGAGGTGAATGAAAAATCAAGCATCGCCATCACGGTCGAGGCGACATCGCAGAAAGTCTACAAACAGACCATCGACCGGGCCATCGGCGCGATGCGGCTGGCGCGGGGGCTGACGGTCAAAAAGCCCAACGATTTCGAGATCAGAACCAACGAATCGCTGGTCGAATCGTTTCGCGACATCCAGCGCATCGTCAGCACCGGCGCGTTCATCATCAGCTTCATGGCACTGCTCACCGCAGGCGTCGGCATCATGAACATCATGCTGGTGAGCGTCACCGAACGCACGCGCGAGATCGGCATCCGCATGTCCATCGGCGCGCCTCGCCGCTCGATCTTGCAGCAGTTCTTGCTCGAAGCGCTGCTGCTCTCGCTCGGCGGCGGAATGCTCGGTATCATCGCTGGCGCAAGCGCGGGCAATCTGGTGGCGCTACAATTCAATCTGCCGGTGATTCTGCCGTGGGTCTGGATCGTGGTGTCGCTCCTCGTCTGCTCAGCCATCGGCATCTCATTCGGCCTCTTCCCCGCCTGGAAAGCTTCACGGCTCGATCCGGTTCTGGCGTTGCGCTCGACGCACTGAAACTGCATCCCGCAGCATTGACCAGAGAGGCGAAACCCGGCGGTTTTGCTCCGAACCATTTAATTGTTTTATACATTTGAATGTAAACATGTACAGATTTTCCGGTGAGTGGCGGATGCACATCTTTGCCTGTACCTCCAACCCGGCATGCTTTCCAAACACAAAACCATAATTACGATGAACACCATGCAGAAACTTGCAAAGCCAGCAGCCTTCGTCCTGCTCTTTTCTACAGCGGCGCTTACCACCGGATGCGAATCATCAACAAACGCCGGGCGCGGCGCTGGTTACGGTGCAACGGCGGGCGGAGTTATCGGCGGCATCATTGGCAGTCAAACCGGCAGTTGGGCAAAAGGCGCGCTGATCGGCGCGGTCATCGGCGGCGCGGCGGGCGCGGTGATCGGTGATTATATGGACAAACAGGCCGAGGAGATTCGTCAGGAGGTCAGAAACGCCCGCGTGGAGCGCGTCGGCGAAGGCATTCGGATCGTCTTCGATACTGGCCTGCTCTTCTCGCCCGACTCGGCCACGCTCAATGCCAACAGTCAGTACAACATCGAAAAGCTCGCCAGAATCCTGAACCGGTATGACGATACCTACGTCGTCATCGAAGGACACACCGACAGCACCGGATCGGAGGCAGCCAACCAGTCGCTCTCCGAGCGGCGCGCCGAATCGGTCGCCTCGCTGCTGAGAACCTATGGTGTCTCGGACCGCCGACTTACCGCAATCGGCTACGGTGAAACCCGGCCGGTCGCCACCAACGAAACCGAAGTGGGCAGACGCCAGAACCGCCGCGTCGAAGTGCTGATCTACGCCAACGACGAACTGAAACGCGAGGCGGCGTCAGGCGAACTCAGACTCTGAACTCCAGCTTCAAACCGGTTCATGGATTCAAAACTTTTTATATCTTCTCACCGTCCGGTATCGCCAATCATTGCGGAAATACCGGACGAGCTGGATTCTTCCGGAAGTATCGATGTCATGGCGGAATCACAGCCTCCATCTGAAATTTCGATTTTAATCTGACCACCATGCAGTACCAGAACGCCGAAGATGTCCTTTCTGAATGGATCGCCGGAATATGCAGCGGAGCTATCGACAAGGTCGAGCAGCTCTACCATGAGCATGCGGTGCTGATCCCGACCTTTTCACCCCATACGGTCAGCACGAACGAAGGCATCCGGAACTACTTTGAGCAGCTTGCAACAAGGGACAACCTTCAGGTTCGATTATATGAAAAATCGCTCAAGAAGCAATTTCTTGGCGAAAAAGCCTGGATACTGAGCGGTATCTACGCCTTTGAATTCGAAGTCGATCAGCTTCTTCTGACTTTTCCATCCAGATTTACATTCGCTGTAAATCTGAAGCATGAAAAGCCAATTATCCACCACCACTCGTCACAGGTGCCGCGAAACCTGTCGTGATTTACACAAGTTCAGGCGATAAACAGGGGCGATACAGCAGGCATGCAGAGATTACGTTGCAACGAACGGGCTGACTAAGCGGAGTTAGCGGAGGCCAACCAGTATCGCCTATAGCCCACGCACTGACGTTGTTCGTATCATTCTCAATCTGCGTCCATCAGGCGCAGTGTATTTTCAGTTGACTGAAACTCGAAAGAGAACTGCTCACGCAAAGGTATTACCGCAAATTCACAATAAAGAGATAAATTGGTTCACCCACGTATACAACTACAGTACCCGATCACTGAGCAGACCTGATTTTTCTCGTTGATTTCCAGTTCCACATTCCGATTTCATCACGAACATCAGCGCAAGCATTCAGAACATAATCGAGTTCTGCCATCGTGAGATCGCTGTGTATGGAAAATCTCATGAGGGAGCGGGTCCGCGGGGTTGCCGGAGCCATGAAGGCTGAACCGAACACATTCCTCGCTTCGAGTGCGTCACGAAGCTTCTCAGTATCGGGTTCAAGCCCGCTCAGAATCGCTACAATCTGTGATTCACTGGCAACAGAGTAGCCCAGTGAGGCCAGAGCCTCTCTGAAATATTTTGATTTTTCGTGAAGCTTTGTTCTACGCTCGTCTTCCTCGATGATAACATCGAGCGTTACATTGAATCCCGCTATTTCAAAGTCAAGGAGAGTACTACTGAAAATCGATGGTGAAGACATGAATGGATAGTACTTTGCCAGTCTCGATGGACAAAAAATGACACCACCCCGCCCCGCAAAAGCTTTGGCAAGACTTGCCGTAATGAAGTGAACCTGATCGGTCAAACCTAACTCGCTGATCAGACCGGCCCCCTGTTTGCCGTGCGTGCCAAGAGAATGGGATTCATCGATAACCAATACGCATCCATGACGGTTGGCAACTTCAACAATATCCTTGAGAGGAGCTATTTCGCCTGAAGTACTGTAGAGCGCATCGATAGCCACTATCCCTTGACCACGCTCAATGATGAGCCGTTCCAGGTGTGATGGATCGTTATGACGAAAAGCGTATGGCGTCGCGCCTGCAATTTTGACGCCGTCCCATAGCGACATATGGGCAAAAAAATCGATATAAACCGGCACAGAGCTATCGGCAATCACCTGTAAAAGACCGACATTGGCCGCCCAACCTGACTGACAGAGAAGACTGCTTTCAAAGCCTGTGAATAAAGCCATTCTTTTCTGAAGCAGATTCAGCGCGCTGTCTTCATGCAAAAACACTGCTGACATAAGAGGCTCCCTGTTCATGGCCGTGAGCATGTCAAGCTGTGCTTTTCGAATTCGGGGATGATTCGAGATGTTCAGATAATCGTTACTTTGTAACATGATTGAACCAGCATCTGGCAGACGGTCTCCAAGAACGAGAGGCTTTTTATTTTTTCTGGGGTTGAACATTTCGTCGTCACACTGACGAAGTTTTTTCTCGATAAAATCGGGCAAATCAGTGGAACTTGTAAACCGATGAGAATCTCCAATAGTCATACATTATCTATTTGTAATTATGATCAATTGTAAACCTATTAAGTAGATAATAAATTTTATTAACCCGTGAGCCGAAATTGTTCATAATAAATATCAAGACACAGTGACATCCTGATTACGAAAATATTGCAATCTTTTCGCACAAACTACTGTTCTTCAAATTTCTGATGACCTTCATCGAATCAGTATCATTTCGGCCTTGCCGATAATCAATTCAACCGGCTTGCTTAAAATTGAGATGCAATAAAAGCGTATATCATTGGAGACCAACGGGGATTCACCCCGAAGAAGTGCGAAAACCTGTAGAATCTAAGATCAAAAAATAAGGTCTGATATAAACTTCGGCGACGACATCACAAAAAACATGCCAATTTGTGAGACATCCGTCACTCCAAGAGATGATTGGGTTTGCTGAAAAGAGCGCTTCTGATTACTTTAATATAAATGATCACACTGTCGGTGGTATCTTTTAATACAGATAATTTTCAAAAAATGTTTAGGTGCGAACGCATCGGCGCCCCGATTTATACTCGAATACACAATCGAATGTATCAGTAATTCTGCCGGAATTTGCGTTTCAAAGTGCTTTGATTACGACGATAAAACAACGCTTTATTGTCAATCGCAGCAAGAAATATCACGCCAAAAGTAATCGGGATTTAATTTTGAAAGAGTTTGTTCATTTAAAGGGATACCTCAAGGAAGGAACTCTGGTCTCCCGAGACAATACCAAGGTGATTGGCTTGCTCGGTGCCGCCTCTCATTTTCTATTGTATTTTGTTTACAGGTACGGCTTTCATCTACCCTATGAAAATATCTGGCTGAGACTGATCGCCACGTTCTTGTGTGTCAGTTTGATGTTCATCCATAACCTGCCCTCTTCTTTTCGTCCTTATTTGTCGTACTATTGGCATATTACGCTAATAGTCTCCCTGCCATTCCTTTTTACGGTATCACTAATCATGAACAACTTTCATGAGCTCTGGCTCTATTCGGAAATTGTCATGGTTTTTATTTTGATGATGTTTGTCCCAAACTGGCTGATTTTTACTTTAGACCTCTCCTTCGGCGTGATTACAGCTATCGTTTTTTGCCTTTTATCAACTCCAAATATACAGTTACATCCAACTTTTAATATACCGGAGTACGGTATAGTCATGGCCTTCTCCATTTTCGCAGGCTATATTTTCAGCTTGAGTAACTGGAAAAGCCTGAAAGAGCTGGAACGGCAAAAAGCTGAAGAGAAATACCTCGCTCTGGAAGCCCTTGCAGGAAGTATTGCGCACGAGATGCGTAATCCTCTTTCGCAGATACGTCACAATATCGATGAAGTCCTGCACGAATTACCGCATGGTGCCGAAAACAAAGCGGTCTCGATCCCGGCGTCTGCCATTGAAACCATAACCAAACGGTTAACCCAGGCAGAGATGGCTGTCAACCGCGGCCTCCATGTCATCACGATGACCCTGGGCAATTTCAGAAACACCGATGTCTCCAAGGAAGAGCTGAAGTGCCTGTCCGCAATGGTCATAACCCGTAAGGCCATTGAAGAATATGGCTATGCGTCCGAACAGGAGCGGTTGATGATCAATCTCTGGCCGGGAGAAGATTTTCTGTTCCTTGGTGAAGAGAACAACTACACTCTGGTACTTTACAACCTTCTGGTCAATGCCATTCATGCGCTCCATGCGGTACCCGGTGGGCGCATCGACCTCTCTCTCCAGCGAGGAGATACCGCAAACAGAATCATTATAAGGGATAACGGCCCGGGAATCGCTCCGAAAATCCTTTCCAAAATCTTCGACCCCTTCTTCACCTCCGGAAAAAAAGGCGGCACCGGTCTTGGACTCGCTTTTTGTCAGAGGGTAATGCACTCCTTCAACGGCCAGATCACCTGCAAATCGATAGAAGGCAGCTATACGGAGTTCATTCTGGAATTCCCGCTGCTCGGTCAGGCGGCCATCAGAAAATACGAGTCGGAACTCTATAAGGAGTATGCTCCCATTTTTTCGGGTAAAAAGCTGCTTCTTGCGGGGATTCCCGCAGAGTATGCTCCGCTTCTCCGCCGTCAGCTCTCTCCTCTGCAGATCGCGCTCGACGATGCTGAAGACAGCGACAAAGCCCTTGATATGATCGGAGCAAACGGCTACGGCATCGTACTCGCCAATATTAGCCTGCCGCCATCAGGTGCTGAAAAACTGGCGAAGTGCATCAGAAATAAAGGTATGGATATCCCTGTTGTCGCGTGCAGTTCCTCTACCAATACGTCAATCAACACCATCAAAGGGGTCGATGCCCTGATCTCAATGCCCCCCGCTCTGCCTGAACTTCTCGGCGCGTTGAAAAGCTCGCTTGAAATGGTTCGAAATACGCTCAAGGAGTCGCTCTCGGGCAAGACGGTGCTGGTAGCGGACGATCTTGATTTCAACCGCAGGGTTATCAAGCTGATGCTCAACAAACTCGGCGTCACGATTCACGAAGCCTCCAATGGTCTCGAAGCTCTGAATATACTGAATACGCAGGCGTGCGATCTTCTGATCATCGACCTGAGAATGCCGGTGCTCGACGGTTTCGACACGGCCAAACGGATTCGTTCATCACAAGCATCCTACCGCGAAATTCCGATACTGGGTCTGAGCGGCAATCTCGACAATGCAACGCTGAGAATGGCCAGAGAGAGCGGCATCAACGACAGTCTCATCAAGCCGCTCAAGATCAAACCGTTTCTGCAGAAAGTTTCGGCGATGCTCAAAATCACCCAGCCGGACTGAACCGGAACCGCCACTTCATTTTTTAAGTTGTCCGATAACTGTAGCGACGATTAACGTCAATCATCCGTCGAGCCTTTTCTGTAACTCGCGCAACCGTGCCTCGAGCGATTCAAGCTGCGACTTCATCTCGCCGATCCCTCGCACCTGCGCCTCCTGACGAAGCTGGTCGCGCATCGGCTGGGCGGGGACACCTCGAATAGCGAGACCCGGTTCGAGGAAGGATTTGGAAATTCCCGCCTTGGCCGCCACCGAAGTACGGTCGGCAAGTTCGAGATGGCCCGCGAATCCCGCCTGTCCGCCAATGAGGCAACGGCGGCCAATCTTGACGCTGCCCGAAATTCCGGCCTGTGAGGCGATGACCGTATCCTCGCCGATGCGGCAGTTGTGGGCGATCTGTACGAGGTTGTCGATCTTGGCGCCCTTTTCGATGACCGTCGTGCCCATCGTGGCGCGGTCGATGGTGGTGTTCGCGCCAATCTCGACATCGTCTCCGATCTCGACCGTGCCCATCTGTGGTATTTTAATATAGGAACCATCCTTTTGAGGCGCGAAGCCGAAGCCGTCCGCGCCAATCACCGCGCCGCTATGAATAATAACGCGCTCGCCGATCACTGTGCCGTCGTAAATGGTCACAAGCGGATAGAGCGTGCATCCGGAACCTATGGTCACGCCATCCATGAGCACCGTGTTGGGACCGATCTCCGTCTCGTCGCCGATGACGCAGTTCTCGCCGATGACGGCGTGCTCGCCGACCGTGACGTTCCGGCCAAGGCGAACCGTGGCGGCAATCGAGGCCGTGGCGGCGATGCCGGGAACCGCGATGCGGCGTTTTGCTGCAAAGTGCTGGAGGATGAAGACGAAAGCGGTATAGGGATCAGCCACCTTCAGAAAGCTGGTGCCGACTGGCGCGTCGTCAAGCGGAGCCTTCTGGCTGACTATGACCAGCGAGGCGCCGGTTCCGGCGATGTGACGGTAGTACTTCTCGTTGGCTACGAAGCTGACCTGGCCAGTTGTGGCCTCCTCGATCTTCGCTGGTCCCGTGATTTCGATGTCGCCCTCGCCGATCAGCTCGACAGGCTCGAAGTAGCGCCCGAGAAAGGCTTTGATTTCGGTAATTTTCATGATCTGCGTTCTGACAAAGTCAGCCAGAAATTTTACTGATAATTTTAATCCGTTTTGCTATATTCTGAATCCTTACCGTTCCGGTTGCGTCAAGCCGTACGCCGTACCCGGTAAACGAAGATGGAGCCGTAATATAATTCGTTTCATCAGAAAAAAGCAGTGAGCGATGGAAACACCTATCAAAATTGTCGCGGGACGCAGCAATCCGGAACTGGCCAGAAAAATCGCCGAGTATCTCGGCACACCGCTGTGCGATGCCAAGGCGGAGAACTTCTCCGATGGCGAGATTTCGGTCAACTATTTCGAATCGATCCGTGGCTCGGATATGTTCATTATCCAGTCCACCAATCCCCCGGCTGACAATCTGATGGAGTTGCTCATCATGATCGACGCGGCCAAGCGCTCTTCGGCCCACCGGATCACCGCCGTTCTGCCCTACTACGGCTATGCCCGCCAGGACAGGAAGGACAAGCCCCGAGTGGCCATCACCGCCAAGCTTGTCGCCAATCTGCTCACCCAGGCAGGCGCCGACAGGATTCTCACCATGGACCTGCACGCACCGCAGATTCAGGGCTTTTTCGATATTCCGTTCGACCACCTCTATTCGAGCGTGGTGCTGATCGACCATGTCAAGAACATGGACATCGCCGACAACCTCGTCGTGGCTTCACCGGATGTAGGCGGCGTCAAGCTCGCCCGCAAATTCGCATCGGAACTCGGCACCGAGCTGGTCATCGTGGACAAGCGCCGTCCGAGAGCCAACGTTGCCGAAGTGATGAACATTATCGGCGACGTGAGCGGCAAGAACGTGCTGCTCGTCGATGACATGATCGACACGGCTGGCACCATCGTCAATGCCGCCAAGGCGATCAAGGAGGCCGGCGGTCTGAAAATCTACGCCGCGGCAACCCACCCGATTCTCTCCGGACCAGCCATCGAGCGCATAAACAACTCGGTGTTCGAAAAGGTGATCGTCACCGATTCGCTGGTTTCGGTGCACGACTACTGCTCGAAGATCGAGACCGTCACCATCAGCAACCTCTTCGGCGAGGCGATCAAGAGAATCTACGATGGCGAGTCGGTCAGCTATCTGTTCGACAGCAAGAACATCACCCGCAAAATCACCAATCATCATTAATTACAAGCGTTAACAGTTAAAGGAGCCATAGGAAAAGCATGGAAACAAGAGCATTGTCTGTCAACCTTCGCGAAATCAAGAAAAACGAGGCCGCAAAGTTGCGCCGCCAGGGCCAGGTGCCAGCCGTCGTTTACCATAAAGGAGAGGCCACCGTTGCCATCAGCGTCGAGGAAATCAGCCTGGACAAGCTTGTCCACTCGTCTGAGTCACACCTGATCGACCTTCAGTACCCGGATGGCAAGTCCGTCCGCTCGTTCATCAAGGACGTGCAGTTCGACCCGGTGACCGACCGCGTCATTCACGCCGACTTCCAGCTCTTCTCGGCTGATGAAGTGGTCGAGATGGAGGTTCCAATTCACCTGGAGGGCGAGTGCCCCGGCGTCAAGATCGGCGGCGGCAAAATCCAGATCAACCTGCACAGCCTTGAGCTGAAAGGCAATCCGGAGAACATGCCGGAGCACTTCACCATCGATGTCTCCGCTCTCGAACTGGGCCAGACGCTGCACATCCGCGACCTGCAGAAAGTTGCGCCGGAAGGCATCCAGATTCTCGGTGATGCCGACGCCTCCGTGGTGTCTGTCTCAGCTCCGAGAAAAGAAGTTGAAGCCGCCGCTGAAGGAGCCGCTCAGGCCTGATTCGCTATCGAACGGTTTGCGAAATGAACAGAAGCCGCCTTTTTTCGAAATGGCGGCTTTTTTTTCGCCCCGCAGTTTGCAATCGTGCGGCAAGTGTCGTTTTTTGGGTACTTTCAGGATACCTTGATACAGATTCATTCATCTCTTCCCGATGGCTGCGCAACGAACGAACGACTTCTCCATACCGGCGATGTACCGCATCGTGCCGGGACTCGGTCTCCTGAACGCGGGCAAGCGTTCGGCAGGCCTCTTTTACCTGCTTGCGACCGCTTCATTCCTCACCCTGCTTGTCGCGCGTTTCGACCTCATCGTCATCAGCCTCCGCTCGATGGCGGCTGGCGTGACGCTTCTTCTGCTGTCGCGCACCGATTTCAGCCAGATATTCACCTTGGAAACGCTCGAATTCTGGATCGCCTCGCTCTACCTTTTAATCGTCCCCTTCCTGCTGTTGCGCTTCTCCGTACGCTCGTACCGCAAGGCGCTTCGGGAGAACGATGAATCTCAATCGGGCGAAGCGAGCCTCTGGCAGCTCGGTATGCTCTCCTTCAAACGCAACGGCATTTCAGTGGCGGCCTCGATGGTGATTTTCGTGCTCTACTCGGTCGCCTTCCTCGCGCCGCTGCTCTCGCCCTTCAGCCCCTACGATCAGCAGGACTTTCTCGTCACCGCCTATCAGCCGCCGCTGACGCGCCTCGACGCGCTGGTGCTCCGCCAGCAGCGGACCATCGTGATTCCGCTGAGACCCGGCAGCGACGCGGCTTCCACGGCGGCCAACACGCTGATTCTCGACAGCCAGAAGCTCCGGTCGCGCAACCAGGAGCACAACCTGAAGTTCGTCAACAGCTACCAGATCACTGGCGATCAGGTGTTGTACCAGCAGGGCATGAGGGAAAAAAGCATCCCGCTCGCTGATCTCGTCAACGTCGGGACAAGCGCCAAGCCGGAGTATGCCGTCACCAAAACCTTTCTGCTCGGCACCGACCAGTACGGGCGCGACATCTTCAGCCGCGTGCTTTACGGCTCGCGCATCTCGCTCTCCATCGGCTTTCTCGTCGTGCTCATCTCGGTCTCGCTCGGCACGGTCATCGGCATCTCGTCGGGCTACTTCGGCGGCTGGGTGGACAACACGCTCATGCGCATCGTCGATGTGCTCATCGCCTTCCCGGCACTGTTTCTCATCCTGATCATCATCGCCACCTTCGGCAACTCGATCTACCTGATCGTCATCACGCTCTCCTTCACTGGCTGGATGGGCGTGGCGCGAATCGTGCGCGGGCAGGTGCTCTCGCTCAAGGAGCAGGAGTTTATCCTCGCGGCCAAGTCGCTCGGGCTGTCGAGCGGGCGCATCATCTTCCGCCACCTCTTGCCCAACGCGCTGACGCCGGTCATCGTGGCCGCGACGCTCCGCATCGGCAGCATCATCCTGACGGAAGCGGGACTCTCCTTCCTCGGCCTCGGCGTCCAGCCGCCCACGCCAAGCTGGGGCAACATCATCAACGAAGGACGCGACAGCCTGCTCAACCACTGGTGGATTTCAACCTTCCCCGGCGTGGCGATTCTCTCCACCGTGGTTTGCTTCAACCTCATCGGCGACGGCATTCGCGACGCCCTCGATCCGAGGATGCGCGGATGAACCAGCATTTCGATAACGATCCGGAGCGGTGGGAGCTGCTCGAATCGATCTACCTGCACCGAAGGCCGTGGCTCACCATCCGGCAGGATCGCGTGCGGCTCAAGAGCGGACGAACAATCGACGACTTCTACGTGCAGGAGTTTCCCGCGTGGGTAAACGTGCTCGCCATCACCGAAGAGCGTGACGCGGTGCTCATCCGCCAGTACCGCCACGGTCTTGGCGAAGTCTCGTGGGAGTTGCCCGCAGGAGTGCTCGATGAGGGCGAATCGATCCTCGACGGAGCAAAGCGGGAGCTGCTCGAAGAGACCGGCTACAGCGGCG
Source organism: uncultured Chlorobiales bacterium (assembly GCA_903901395.1). GTDB lineage: Bacteria > Bacteroidota > Chlorobiia > Chlorobiales > Chlorobiaceae > Chlorobaculum. The sequence continues at coordinate 13,320 of CAIUQW010000286.1, forward strand.
GAGTCTGGACGCCTTTGATGGAACTCAGTGCAAATCCGGCCATCCAGAACAACATCTGCTATACGTTTCTCGCTGAAGGGGTGAGCCTCTCCAGCTCGCAGCAGCTCGACGCGACAGAGGAGATCACCGTTCATCTGATGTCGCTCGACCGCCTGCGCGAGATCGTGTTCGAAGGCGGGATGATCCAGGCGCTGCACACGGCTCCGATTCTCAAGTACCTCTTGCAGAGCCCGCTGACCTGAACGGAGGTATCAACGCGACATGAAAAAGCAGAAACAGCTCGAACTGCTCGAAGAGGCGCTCGTCTCGACCGGGCACAAAGTTCGGTATGAAAAGGGCAGCTTCATCGGCGGCGATTGCCGGGTGAAGGAGAACA
>CAIUQW010000287.1 GCA_903901395.1 uncultured Chlorobiales bacterium
CATCGCCGTGATTTTCATCGTCCTTCCCGTCTCGTTGCTGGATGGCCGGAGATAGCGATCCAGCGCTGTCGAATCGATGCCCCGGTAGAGCACCTTGATCTTGCGCTCGTCAACCACGCCGCTTTTGGCAAGAGTCTCCTTGATCTGCCGGGCGTTGACGATGATGCCGTCCGCAAGCGTTCCGTAAACAAGCCGGTTCACCCAGCTGTTTTGCAGCTCGCGCCGCGCTCCGAGCCAGAGGATGTTCACCGTGCCGCAGAGTCGGCTCACGATGCCCGCGATGGCGTAATCCTTGCGCTTGGAAGGGATGATCACGTCGATGCGGTGCTTTTTTACGATGGCCGCGAGGCGGGCGATGGTGTAAAAATCGCCTTCGAAGATGAAGGGGAGCTGGTATTTCGTGAAGTCAAGGTGGCTGCCGATCTCCTCATCGCGATAGGCGAAGACGATCTCGTGCCGCGCCGAGAGGATTCTGGCGGTCAGCGTGATCGATTGCTCGTTGCCGCCCCATCCGCGGCTCGCGGAGTTCAGGAAGAGAAAATTCATGCCATGCGGTAAATCATTCGGACAGTATTCGTTATGGGCATTGATTTTCAAGATAAGAATTCATCGGAATTTTCAGATTCGCGAAGTGGCGACGGCATGAGCAGATAGCTGTTATAGATGAACTTTCTTACAAGATGTATATGTTTTATCTGTATTACGGCTATCAAAATACGCTCATTTTGGTATGGTATCATGCTCGATCTGTCGAAAGCATCTCTTGTCGGAAAAGGGTCGTCAAGGCTTTGTTATGTTCATCCCGAAGATGACCGGAAGTGCGTGAAGGTCATCTATACCCGAAGGCACGAGATCAATGAGGTCGAAATGAAGCATTACCGAAGGTTTCAGCGGCGTCATGTCTCGTGGGAACTGATGGCCCGTCCGTACGGATTCGTGGAAACCACCGAGGGAGAGGGGCTTGTATTCAGCCTTGCACGGGATTACGATGGCGAAATATCGAAACCGCTGGAACACTACCTCTCACCTGCCAACCGCCGTCATTACCAGCAACAGTTGCGAGTCGCTCTCAGAGAGTTCAAGTTGTTTCTCCTCAGGGAGTGCATCATCGTCAGGGAGCTCAAGCTGGACAATGCCGTCTTTCAGCGAATTTCAGAAAAGCGTGGGCATCTGGTGCTGATCGACGGCGTCGGCAACAACCAGTTTCTTCCGCTGGCGAACTACTCCAGAAGGCTTGCCCGCCGAATGCTGAGGTACAAGTGGAGGAAGTTCGAAATCGATCTGCTCGAACAGGGCTTTTCATATCTGCCGGATTTATCCTGATCGAGCCGTTTCGTTCTCATCTTTTTTCCGCCACTTCCCGGCAGAAAGCGGCGATTTCGCTTGCCATCCGCTCCATCGAAAACTGTTCGACGATTAGCGCCTTCGCTTTTTCCGCCAGCGCCGTCCTCCGCTCCGGCGATTCGACGAGCGATTGCAATGCTTTCGATAGTGCTTCCTCGTCGCCATAATCGAGCAGCAGGCCGTTCTGGCCGTCGTCGATCACCTCATCGACGCCGCCCGCCCTGGTGCTGACGGGCGCGTTGCCGAGGTACATCGCTTCGAGCAGGGCGTTAGGCAAGCCCTCGTTGGTGGAGGTGACGGCGAAGATGTCGCTCGCGGCGAGCCACGGGTAGGGATTCTGCTGGAAACCCGGAAAGAGCACGCGCTCCCGGAGTCCAAGTTCCGCCGCCAACTTCGCGAACTCCTCCTTCTGCGCCCCGTCGCCGATGATGACGAGACCGGCGTCGCGATTGCCAGTCTGTTCAACGAAGCGGGCGAAGCTCTTGATGAGAAAGTCGTAGCCTTTGTTCCAGGTGAGCCGTCCCAGACCGGTGATGGTGACCGGAAAGGGCTTGGCAACGGGCTTTTCCGAGCGTCGGCGGTCGAGTTCGGCAGTGTCGAGGCCGTTGTAGATTACGCGGATTTTGTTCGCGGGAATGTAGCCGGTTTCGAGCAGGGTCTTTTTGATCTTGTCCGCGTTGACGATGATGCCGCTGCTGAGGGTGTGGTACATGAAGCGCTGCCACGGCCAGCGCAGCTTGCGGTCAGCGCCGAGCCGCACGATCATCGGCGTGCCGGTCATCCGCCCGGCCAGGCCGCCGAGCAGGTAATCCTTGCGCTTCGTCGGGATGATTACTTCGATGCCGTGTTTGCGGATGATCGAGACCATCCGAAACAGCGTATAAAGATCGACGTGGCTGAGGCAGGGGAGCCGGAATTTCGGCAGGTCGAAGTTCTCGCCCACCACCTCCTTGCGGTAAACGAGCGAGACCTCATGCTTCTCCGAGAGCTTGCGGGCGGCCATCCGCGTCCATTTTTCGGTGCCGCCCCACTCTCTGGCGGAGTTGACGAAGAGAAGCTTCATCCGTTACAATCTGCCGTCGATATCGCTGGTTGGCAACACGCCCTTTACGTCATAGACCACGGCGTTCGAGCAGGAGCAGAGTTCGCGGATGTTCCTGTCGGCGAACGCTTTATGGGCGACGGCGAGAATCACCGCGTCGTACTTGTTACCGCCCGGCTTTTCGATGCACTCCAGGCCGTACTCGTGGCGCACCTCCTCCGGGTTGGCCCAGGGATCGTGGATGTGCACCTCCACGCCATACTGACGCAGTTCGGCCACAATATCGACGGCGCGGGTGTTGCGGATGTCGGGGCAGTTCTCCTTGAAGGTGATGCCGAGCATGAGCACCTTCGCGCCCTTGACCTTCAGGTCGCGCGAAATCATCAGCTTGATCACCTCCGAGGCGACGTAGCGCCCCATGTTGTCGTTCAGGCGGCGTCCAGCAAGGATGATCTCCGGGTGGTAGCCGTACTCCTGCGCCTTCTGGGCCAGGTAGTAGGGATCGACGCCAATGCAGTGGCCGCCCACAAGCCCGGGCCGGAAGGGGAGAAAGTTCCACTTGCTGCCCGCCGCCTGAAGCACTTCGAGAGTATCGATCCCCATGAGGTTGAAGATCATCGCCAGCTCGTTGACGAAGGCGATGTTGATGTCGCGCTGGGAGTTCTCGATCACCTTGGCCGCCTCTGCAACCTTGATCGACGACGCCAGATGCGTGCCCGCGGTGATGATCGAACGGTAGAGTTCATCGACCTTTCGGGCCGCTTCGGGGGTCGAGCCGGAGGTCACTTTCCTGATTTTGGTGACGGTGTGCTCCTTGTCGCCGGGGTTGATCCGTTCGGGCGAGTAGCCGACGAAAAAGTCCTCGTTGAAGACGAGGCCCGAGACCCGTTCGAGCACCGGAACGCAATCCTCTTCGGTCGCGCCGGGGTAGACGGTCGATTCGTAGATGACGATGTCCCCACTTTTCAGCACGCGCCCGACGGTTTCGCTCGCCTTGACGAGCGGCGTCAGCACGGGGCGATTGTGCCGGTCGGTCGGCGTCGGCACGGTGACGATGTAGATGGTCGCCTCCGCGATCTCCGCGATCGAGGAGGTGACGAAGAGGCCGTTGCCGCCATCAGCCTTGAGCGGGTTGCCTGCCGCGAGCACCGAGGCGAGCGTCTCCGCATCGACTTCGAGGGTCGAGTCGCAACCTTTGCGCAGCTCATCGATTCGATCCTGCTTGATATCGAAACCGGCCACGGGGAATTTCTTCGCGAACTCCACGGCGAGCGGCAATCCGACATAACCCAAGCCGATGACGGCTATTTTTGTGTTTTCCACGGTCAAAGCTCAGACGTTGAAAAATTCGCGGTACCAGGCGATGAACTTGTCAACGCCTTCCTGCACCGTTGTTTCCGGCTTGTAGCCGAGGTCGTTCACGAGGTCGCTCACATCGGCGTAGGTCGAAGGCACGTCGCCCGGCTGCATCGGCAGCAGGTTTTTCTCGATGGTTTTACCGAGCGCTTTTTCAACGGCTCCGATGTAATCCATCAGGCTGACCGGCTGGTTGTTGCCGATGTTGTAGACGCGATAGGGCGCGGAGGATGTGCCGGGATCGGGATTCGCGCCGCTCCAGTCGGGGTTCGGGCTTGCCGGATGGTCGAGCACTCGCACGACACCCTCGACGATGTCGTCGATGTAGGTGAAGTCACGCTGCATGTTGCCGTAGTTGAAGACATCAATCGGGCGTCCTTCGAGCGCGGCCTTGGTGAAGAGGAAGAGCGCCATGTCGGGCCGTCCCCAGGGGCCGTAAACCGTGAAGAAGCGCAGGCCGGTTGTCGGGATGCGGAACAGGTGGCTGTAGGTGTGCGCCATCAGCTCGTTCGATTTCTTGCTCGCCGCGTAGAGGCTGAGCGGGTGATCCACATTATCATGCACCGAGAATGGCTGATGCTCGTTCAGGCCATAGACCGACGAGCTCGATGCGTAGCAGAAGTTGCCGAGATTGTTGTGCCGCGCCGCCTCCAGAAGATTGGCGAAGCCGACGATGTTCGAGCTGACGTACGCGCCGGGATTGGTGAGGGAGTAGCGCACGCCAGCCTGCGCGGCCAGGTTGCAGAGCGCGTCGAACTTTTCCGTTGCGAACAGCTGGTCAATGCCCGCCTTGTCTTCGAGATCGAGCTTGATGAAACGGTAGCCGGGAAGCTTCGATGACTGTACGAGCTTGCCATACTCGATGGCAGCCTCGTCGATGCCCGAGTAAGCGAGTCGTCCGTATTTGACGCGCTGGTCGTAATAATCGTTGATGTTATCGAGACCGACCACCTCATCGCCTCTCGACGCGAGACGTTCAATAAGATGGAAACCGATGAATCCGGCAGCGCCAGTAATGAGAATTTTCATGCTGTATGTATGATCGATGCCCGTCGAACGGGCTGTTTTCGGGAACTGGCACGCAGTCTGAAGGCTGGCATACGCAGGGAAAGTGTTTGTGATCCTGAAGATAATCAGCTTTTTACAAAAAAAGCGTTTCATTCAGGATGAAAACGCCGAACGTGATTGTTTATTGTTCGCGCTGTCAAAAATAGGGTATCTTTCCGCCTTGCATGAAATGATCATTTATCAACTGGTGAACCGTGCGCAATGAATGTTTCTGACGATCCGAAGCAGTACGAACAGCCTCGTCTTTTCAGCACAATTCTGGTGCTGATCTCCGTTCTGGCTGCCTATCTTGTCGTTGGCGCGCTCCTGACCATGCTTGCCACAGGCGGTATTTCTCTGGACGGCGGTTTCCAGAGTATCACCGGCCCGGCTGTGTCGAAGATGCTGGCGGCCCAGGGCGCAGGGCAGATTCTGGTGCTTGCGCTTCCGGTGCTCTGGCTTGTCAGCCGCGTTACCGGCGAAGGATTGTTCGGCAGGGCCACGCTTCGGTGGCTCGGAATCGGCAGGCAGGGTGGCGTTCGTCCGGCGCTGATGGCCGGGGTTGGAATGCTGCTGCTGCAACCGGCGCTCTACAGCATCGTCGAGTTGCAGGTTCTCCTTTTGCCGCATCTCGGAAGCATCGGGAAAAAACTGTTGCAGGAGCAGGCCAGTCTCGACCTGTTGCTCCGAAAGCTTGCCGGAGGCGTGAACGATGGGTTTGCTTTGTCCGCTCTGGTGCTCGTGGTGACACCCGCGATCTGCGAAGAGCTGTTTTTTCGCGGTTATATTCAGAAAAGCCTCGCGCTTAATCTGTCGCCGCGAAGGGCGGTGCTGTTTACCGGGATTGTGTTCGCCATGTTTCATTTGGAGTGGTTCAATTTCGTGCCGCTGACTTTGCTTGGGTGGTATATTGGCTATATTTATCTGCGGTCTGACAATCTTCTGGCGCCCGCAGTCGCGCACGGCATCAACAATCTGGCCGCTCTGATTCTGATGAAAACTGGCGCGGATTCAGGCGGCGTGAGCGAAGCAACGTCGGGAACTCTGGCTTCATTGCCGTGGTGGTGGGTGCTGGTGGCCGTAACATTGTTCCTGTTTTCGCTGCTGATCCGGTCTTTTCCGGAGAGGCCGACATCGCATGATGCCGATAACCCGATGCCGAGTGGGCGTCGCTGAAATCTCGTTTTTTAATGCAAAGCAATCTCATGCAGAGAGTGGCGGTGGCCGTCGCAGGCATTCCGCTCTTTCTCTGGCTCAATATGCAGGGCGGTCCGTACTTTCTCGGGCTGGTGCTCGCGCTCAGTCTCATGGCAACCTGGGAGTTCTGGCGGCTGGCCACGCACCGGGCGCATCCGCCATCGATCGCCATCCTCTTGCCGCTGACCGCCTTCATCCAGCTCGATTTCTATTTCGGGTTTGTCGAGTACTGGGAGGCGATTCTCGTTACGGTCATGTTTCTCTATGTGCTTGAACTGTGGCGGAATCAGGGTTCGCAGTTCATGAACCTCGGCGCGACGCTGGTCGGCCTGCTCTACGTGAATCTGAGTTTCGGATCGCTGCTCAGGCTTCGTATTTCCGAGACTAAAGGCGCTGGCTCCGGCGAGGCGCTGGTGCTGCTCCTGTTTCTCTGCGTCTGGGCGGCGGATATTTTCGCCTATTTCGGCGGACGCGGCCTTGGCGGCAAGTTCATCAAAAAGAAGCTCTTCCCGCGTATCAGCCCGAAAAAGACCTGGGAGGGTTATATCGTCGGCATCGCCGGAAGCGTCCTTGCCGCGTGGCTTTGCTCGATATACATCCCCGGTTTTCCCGATGGCCGGGCCATACCGGCGGGTCTCCTGATCGGCGTGGTCGCGCCCGCGGGCGACCTGCTGGAGTCGATGTTCAAGCGCGATGCTGGGGTGAAGGACTCCTCCGGCGTCATCCCAGGCCACGGCGGCGTGCTCGACCGCTTCGATACGGTGATGTTCGTCTCCCCGCTGCTCTATTTTCTTTCGCATCACTGGTGATCTTTCGCTGATCGAAAACGGGACGAAAACGATGTTTTTTTTATATTCCCGTTCTCTTTTTTCAGAGGCGTTCCTCTGTTGATGGAATTGTGAACTCCGGCTCTGCGCCTCTCCGCGGGTTTCACCATCGAGGCCGGACAACCCGGCATGGTTCCCCGGTGCGCGTGGGTTCGCGATCTTGCGTTTACACTCTGCAATGCTGTTATCGACCATGAAAATCGAAGCCCTTCTCTCGGAAAAGCACATCAACCTGAATCTCGATTCCGGTTCAAAGGATGCAGTGATCGACAGGCTGGTCGCGATGGTGGCCGGTCACGAAAAGGTCAGGGATGTCAAACAGCTTGCCGAGGATGTGCGCAAGCGCGAACGGGAGATGTCCACGGGCATCGGCAAGAACATCGGTCTGCCGCACGCCAAGACTACTGCGGTGAGTGAGCCGGTGATGGCGCTTGTCACGCTTTCGAGTGAGGTCGATTTCGACTCGATCGACAACCAGCCGGTGAAAATTGTCTTCCTGCTCGCCACGCCGGAGACGATGCTTGCCGAGCACCTCAAGTTGCTCGGGCGCATCACGCGGATTGCTGGCAAGGACGATGTTCGCCAGAAACTCCTCGAAGCTGCGACACCCGCCGAGGTGCTCGCGCTCTTCCACGAAGAGGAGAAGGATTTACCACAGATATAAGTTATTGACAGACAAGCAGATATGGCGCAGTTACAGGCAGTGAAGGGGACGCGGGATATTTTTCCCGACGAGATTTCGAGATGGCATTATGTCGAGGGGGTCGTCCACTCGGTCGCCGCGCTCTACGGATTCAGCGAAATCCGCACGCCCGCGTTCGAGTATACCGAGCTGTTCCAGCGCGGCATCGGCGCGACCACCGACATTGTCGGCAAGGAGATGTTCACCTTTCTGCCCGATCCCAACGGACGCTCGCTGACGCTTCGTCCCGAGATGACCGCTGGCGTGATGCGTGCCTGTTTGCAGAAGAATCTGCTCTCGCAGGCTCCGGTGCACAAGCTCTGGTACATCAGCGACCTGTTCCGCAAGGAGCGCCCGCAGGCTGGCCGCCAGCGCCAGTTCACGCAGTTCGGCGCGGAGCTGCTCGGCGTCTC
>CAIUQW010000288.1 GCA_903901395.1 uncultured Chlorobiales bacterium
TCCGCTACGGCCACCCCGTGCCGGCCGACAACCTGCTCGACCAGTACGAGATGACCCGCGGCCAGCTGTTTGGTCCCGAGGTGAAGCGCCGCATCATGCTCGGCACCTACGTGCTCTCGGCGGGTTACTACGACACCTACTACAAGAAAGCGCAGCAGGTGCGCCGCGTTTTTCAGGACAAATACCGCGAGGCATTCGAGAAGGTTGACGTAATCTTTGGCCCGACCTCGCCCTTCCCGCCCTTCGGCATCGGCGACAAGATGGACAACCCGCTTGAAATGTATCTGGCCGACGTCTTCACTGTACCGGCGAGCATCGTCGGAATGCCAGCCATCAGCGTGCCGGTCGGCTTCGACAGCCTCGGCCTGCCGGTTGGCGTCCACCTGATCTGCAACTTTTTCGAGGAGGGCAAGATGCTCGGCATCGCCCGCCATCTCCAGACTTTATGTCAGACAGTACCGTCGAACTGACGGCTCTTTTTCATCACTATAAATGATTACAGGCTTATGAGCGTACTGGTCAACAAGGATACCCGCCTGGTTGTGCAGGGAATCACCGGCAGCGAGGGTACCTTCCACACCTCCCAGATTCTCGAGTACGGCACCAACGTCGTCGCCGGCGTCACCCCCGGCAAGGGCGGAATGATCTACAACGGCAACGAAAAGGATCAATTCTGCAGACCGGTGCCGGTTTTCGACACCGTTCGCGACGCCGTCGAGAAGGCGGAAGCCAACGCGACGGTTATCTTCGTGCCTGCACCGTTCGCCGCCGACGCCATCATGGAGGCCGCTGACGCCGGACTGAAGGTGATTATCTGCATCACCGAAGGCATTCCGGTCAACGACATGATGAAAGCCTACAGCTTCGTGCAGGAAAAAGGCGCGGTGCTGGTCGGCCCGAACTGCCCCGGCGTCATCACCCCAGGCGAAGCCAAAGTCGGCATCATGCCGGGCTTCATCCACAAGAAGGGCACCATCGGCGTGGTCTCACGCAGCGGCACCCTGACCTATGAAGCGGTGCACCAGCTCACCGAAGTCGGCCTCGGCCAGTCCACCTGCATCGGCATCGGCGGCGACCCGATCATCGGCACCCGCTTCATCGACGCGGTCAAAATGTTTGCCAAGGATGACGAAACCGAAGGGCTCGTCATGATCGGCGAGATTGGCGGCAGCGCCGAAGAGGAGGCCGCCGAGTACATCAAGAAGTACTTCAAGAAACCGGTCGTCGGCTTCATCGCAGGTCGCACCGCTCCTCCCGGCCGCCGCATGGGCCACGCCGGCGCCATCGTTTCAGGCGGCAAAGGCACCGCTGATGAAAAGATCAAGGCAATGGAAGCCGCCGGTATCCACATGGTTGAAAACCCAGCCGACCTCGGCACCACCATGCTCAAAGCTCTCGGCAGAGCCTGAGAAGAGAGCGACAGATTTCCGCAGCAAGAGGCTGCTCCGGCTCAACACCGGGGCAGCCTTTTTGCGTTTGTGTGGATTATATTTTTCCGGCCATTAAATTTCACAATAAATGTCTCGGCTTTCAAGTTTTGGACACCATCTAACCATCTATAAGTCATTGCGTTAGCATACTCTTTTGTTGTTGTTGGTTTGCGTCTTTTTGTGGCAGGAGCAATAACAACCTGGCCTTTTACTGGCGAAGTACAAGAAAAGTGGTATATTGCAAGTAATCAGGCAGACCATAGGTAAAGACATTATTATTCTTTGAACAAACGTGTATTTCGACAGAGTCTGCTCCCTTGTTTAAAGCGCTTTAATATGATATTTTCAAAACGATTGCGGATGAGCGAACCGCTTTTTTTCGTATCCGTACCAGCCCTGTAAAATGAGGATATTAGTATAAGTTCGGGAAAACAGTACTGTTTCCAGCTATTTCATGATAGTCTTTAAGTTATGTCGTTTGCGTATTCGTATTTGTTTTTTTCTTGAATAAAGATGGCATTCAGCAAATCAACGAAACAGGAGAAAAATCATGATCAGCAGTCGTGAATGTCTGGCGAGGTATGGTGAGCCAGAGCTTGAAAAAGCCATGGTTATCTGGGATGTGCCTACAGAGCTTGAACTTGGCGTTATCCCTAAGAAACTTTATTGCAACAAAGACCTGGCTCAACCGCTTCGAAAAGCATTTGAACATATCATTCAAAGAAATCTCGTCAGCGAGCTGAAAACATGGGACGGTTGTTTCAATATCAGAAAGAAACGAGGGGCAACAACACCATCACTCCATTCATGGGGATTGGCAATCGATATCAATGCCGCATGGAATGGATTCGGAAAACAACCAACAATGTCATCCGAACTGGTTGCCTGTTTCAGGGATGCAGGTTTTGATTGGGGTGGCGAATGGGGAAAACCCGATGGGATGCACTTTCAACTACAATCATTTGCATAAATAATATGGTAATCCCGCATCATCTGTTTTCCTGATAATGAAAATAGATGATGTGGAGAACGGACAACCAACAGTCCGTGCGCTGATTATATGAATGTTCTCTCGCCGGGCAGTTGGTTATCCGTTGGGACGGTTGACCTGCAATGGTTACGTTGAAGGCAACTTGTCACAATATGAATCGCCTCAGCATCTCGCCGGTCAGCCCGGCAAGCTCCCGCCGGGCGGCGGCATCTCCGGCGACCGATGAGTAACGAGCCGGGCGGAGGTTCTCGAAATACTTGCCATTGTAATTGTTCCGCGCGATCTCCGTCACCGTCTCATACACCTCTTCGCCACCAACCGATGCATCGTCACCGGCGAGCGCCCATCCGGCGTGCAGCAGCTTGGTGGCGATGACGCCCGGGTCGAGCGAGTTCGACCGAACGGTATCGCTCCCGGTTGCCAGGTAGATGGTGAACATAATGTTGAAGAGCTTGCTTTGCGCGTAGGCATCATAGCCCGAATAGTTCCGCTCGCCCTGCATGTTGGCCGGATCGAACGTGGCGCTGTGATGATCCACGGAACTCACATTGAGCACCGATCCGCCGTTAGCGATCAGCGCGGGCTTGACAACGCTGGTCAGCAGCACCGGCGCGAGGTAGTTGACGCAGAAGGTGGTCTCGTATCCTTCCGGCACCAGCCTCCGCGTTGGAATATAAACCGCCGCGTTGTTGACGAGCAGATCGATGCCGGGATAGCGCTCGGCCAGCTCCTGCCCCATCGAATACACCGCATCGAGCGACGTGAAATCCGCCTCGACCGCGCCAACCGGCTCCACGCCCGTCGCCCGGACAATCGCTTCGGACGCCGCGCTGATCCTCGCCGCATCGCGCCCATGCACAATCACCCGATGCCCCGCCGCCGCGAACCGCTTCGCCACCGCGAGGCCAATACCGTCAGTGCTTCCGGTTATGCAGAGAGTCAACGGTTTCATGGTTGAATAATGAAATCATTGCATTGGGAGTCCATCGTGTCTTTTTTTCAACAACAGTATCGATTTTCTGACGATGTTGTCGTCTTTCTGTCGCTCCACATCAGGTAATTCCTCTTCGAGCAGCGTCTTGTTGACTCGCAAACACTGATCGATTTCTTTCTCCAATATGTTCAAAGCGAGAGTTGTCACAACCCGATCCCTGTACTCCGAAGCATGCGCCCCATATCTGAAATCGTTCATGAACATAAACGCGCGGTAACGGCGCTCCTCCATGAGTATCAGGTCATTGAATGCCGCCATCATTCTGGCCTCATCTGTACTGGAAATCGAGTCAATCCCGTCAAACACGAGTTTCCGGACGGTTTCTGGATTAATGCCTGCATAGCGCGCTTTAATAGCCAGATGATCGGAAAGATCACGATTTGACTCTTTCCAGAGCATGGACATCCGGAACCATTCGTCATCGATATCCTTTTTTTTATGGAAATTCGAGTACACAGCATGGTATTCTTTGGCAAGTTCATCCGCCCGATCATCGACGACGGTTTTCGCGAAAAGCGCATCGATGCACTGCTCCTTTATGCCATAGGGAAATGCCAGCAACGCCTGATTATGGTCGATTTCGAGTTCGGACTCGTTTTGTATGGCGAGTATCAACCTTCCGTTTTTTCCCCAGGTCTCTAAACCAACGGCTTCCGGTTTCACGCACAATGAAGACTGAATGGTTCGTGCTTCGGCAAGATTGCGGATGTCGGAATCGTGACAGACGTAGATCGCCGATGGCCATGATACGCGATCAGTTCCAGCAATCGTTCCATTGCAGATAGCTTGTTCAGTCGTCTGATCTTTTGGCACGATCATGACAGGAGGCAGCACGCTGTCGAAATATTCTCTGGATACGTTCTGTATAGAGCTCCATTGTTTGAGATCGCCATATCTGGCATCAAGAGCCGGATAGAGGCTTTTCAATTCGTTCAAAGCATTTGTCACGCCCTCCCCGACCCAAATTAGTCTGAGCTTTCCTTTGGGTGAATAAATGCCGATGCGGGCAAAACGCAACACCAGCGCTTTTGCCATCTCCGAGACGCCGATAATCATCACAACCTGTGATACCGGTCCCGTCCTGTCCGTTGGCACATACAAGTCAGGTGAGTACCGGTTCACGATACCGCGAGCTGCGACAGCGTAGGGATTCGATACATGTACATCCAGACCATCATGTTTGAATGCTGTGATGCTGACCCAGTCCATGAGCAAATGATGCATGGCAAAGGATTGGGTGCGGAGATACACATTCAGTTTGGTGTTCGATGCTGTATTGTTTTTGATTTTTTTCAGCAAAGAGAGATTATCCCGTTCATCAGGAAGCATCAGGTAGAGCGTACTGGCGACATTAAGATTTGCCTCTGTTGCAAGGTCAATCTGCATCGCGTCGTAATAGATAATTGTAAGATTCGATTGATCATCGAGTTCGGAAGTTGACTGTTTTTCTATCGCAACGATCTTGTTGTTTACATTTTTCTTCTTTAAAGCCTCCTCCAAAGCTTTGCCGAACGCTCCATAGCTGACAATGATATGATGACCCTGGTAACTGTTGACTGTTTTTCTTTTCAGGAAAGGATGAATACGTTCGTTGAACAAGTTTGCAATAAGAGTACTTGATGCAAAGAGAGGAATAGCAAATTGGCTTAAATACAGAAGAAAACGAATCTTTTGATCATCAATGCATTCGTCATCAACACTCTTGTTCAGCACAATGAATTGCAGCGAAAAAAAGAATGCCTTAGGAATCTTCTGCTCCCAAGGCTCATCTAAACCAAAAAACCAGAGCGCGGTAGCGAATAAAATCAAGATACCAACAACGCCGACGCCATACCGGTCAATCAGTTCGATGACTTTCTTCACTTTAACCCAGATGGATAATTTATCCGACGTGCTCATGTGATAATATAGTAGGTTGCGGGAAAAATATCTTCTGCCACAATGCCCGTACTGCCGGTCTGCTTTCTGACAATCCACTCGCCCGCATTCCCGGAAAGCGTGCCCTGCTGACCGTTCAGTTCCAGATGAAACGGCGCTGTCAGCCGCGTGGCATCGACCTCTTGCGCAATGTTGCGATACCGGCCATCTTCGCCTATCGAGATCGACGGTTCGGGCCTGCAGAGCGTTTCAAACAGCTCCCGCTCCACCGGCCACCGTTCACCCCGCCCGCCGGAGACAATTGCATCGCGACCACCGCACAGCACCGCCCCTTCGCGCTTTCTGGTCCTCTGCCAGACAAAGCTATTGAGGTCGTTATTGCTGTTGCGCGATATTTTGGTCATGGTAGCTGTTGGGACTGTATGAAAGTTACTGTTTTGCCTGTTTGCGCATCGATTCGAGTATTGGCGCTCTCTGTTCTACCAACGCATCATAGCCATGATCGCGAGCAAACTGATATACCTGCTTTTCCAAAAGCAAAGCTTCATGAATACGCTTCATATTCTGTAAACACAATGCTTGTTGATCAAAGAATACGCCCGTCCTTCCGAATCAACCAATGCTCGACAAATTCGTTCAGCTTCCTTGCTAAGCTCTATTGCCTCATCAAACTTTTCAAGGATTGTTAAGATTTCATATTAATGAGAGTTTTTTGTAGTTCATCGAAGTTAGGCAAATGTTGATAAATTATTCAGAGCAATTGCCAAAAGTTGTGTTTTACGTTCAGCTAAGCGGCAAGTGGTTCCTCGATTCCGTTGATAAATTTGACGCTGCTCAAGACCTTCCCGATGAGTTGGTGCCCGTTCAGTTTTCTCCATTTCAGCGACGCCCGTTCGGCCAGCTTGAACACCATGGCCAGCATCGTTGCCATGCTGCCTTGGCCTCGGGTCTTGGCCGTGCGGAGGTGAACGGTCTCAAATGCTAACGCTCCTGAAATCGAATGAATGCGGTTCGGACATCCTGTTCGGTCTCGGCCTGATAGATGTCGTGCATCAGCGATTTGGCGCTCGTCTGAACGGTTTTCGGCATCTTGTCCAGCACGTTGGCCGTCTTGTGCACCCACCACCGTTGGCGTTCTGCAGCCGGATCCATTTCCGGTGCTCTTCCTGCAAGAGATACTTCACTGGCGTGATCGAA
>CAIUQW010000289.1 GCA_903901395.1 uncultured Chlorobiales bacterium
AAGGTCTGGAGCAATCAAGCAACAAGAGAGATAAAACACCGACAGACTCATGGCAACAGCGAGCAGGAAAAAAAAGAAAGTCAAGGTTACCCCCGAAGGTACCGTCCATATCAAGGCTTCGTTCAACAACGTCATGGTGACCATTACCGATACGCTCGGTAACACGGTTTCATGGTCGAGCGCCGGCAAGAACGGCTTCAAGGGTTCCAAGAAAAACACCCCGTACGCATCGCAGGTGACTTCCGAGGCGGCAGCCAAGGAGGCATTTGATCTGGGTATGCGCAACGTCGATGTGTTCATCAAAGGCCCCGGCGCCGGTCGCGATGCAGCTATCAGAGCGCTTCAGGGAGCCGGTCTGGAGGTGAAGACTATCCGCGACATCACCCCCCTGCCGCACAACGGTTGCAGGCCGCCCAAGCGCAGAAGAGTCTGACGGTTTATATCAAGAATTATCAATGAAGCAATTGCTATGGCACGATTCAGAGGGTCAATTACCAAAGTATCACGCAGGTTAGGGATAGCGCTGTCTCCCAAGGCGGAAAAATATCTCGAAAGACGTCCGTACGCTCCCGGCGAGCACGGCCAGTCCCGCAAGGGCAAGGTGTCGGAATATGCGCTCCAGTTGAGGGAGAAGCAGAAGATGAAATATCTCTACGGCATCCTCGAAAAGCAGTTCAGAAACTACTACCAGAAAGCAGTCGCCCAGCGTGGCGTTACCGGCGACAACCTGGTGAAGCTGCTCGAAAGACGCTTCGACAACGTCGTCTACCGCTGCGGATTCTCTCCGTCTCGCGCAGGCGCCCGTCAGCTCGTCTCGCATGGTCATCTCCTCGTCAACGGCAAGAAGGTCAATATTCCTTCATTCCTCGTTTCGCCCGGTGACCAGATCGAGTTCAAACAGAAGAGCCGCAACCTTGATGCCGTGGCCGATTCGCTGAACAAGGCCGCCGAGTCGAGGATTCCTGCTTGGATCCAGGTTGACAAAGCCAATAAAAAGGCGGTTTTTCTTGCAGTACCAGAGCGTGAAGATGTACAGGAGCCCTATAACGAACAGCTTGTTGTCGAGTTGTACTCCAAGTGATTTTTTTGAATCCTTAAGGTAGCAAGACTATGATATACCAGATGCAGATGCCTGCAAAGATCGATGTGGATGAAACAACCCACACCGGCAGTTTCGGGCGCTTCATCGCCCAGCCGCTGGAGAGGGGATACGGAGTTACGCTGGGCAACGCCATGAGAAGAGTTCTGCTTGCCTCGCTTCCCGGAGCTGCGATCTCCGGTATCAAGATAGATGGAGTGTATCACGAGTTCTCGACCATCGAGGGCGTTCGTGAAGATGTTCCCGAGATTGTTCTGAACCTGAAAAAGGTTCGTTTCAGGACGAACTGCAAGCGTAGCTGTAAAGCATCGCTGACGCTCGTCGGCCCGAAAGAGTTTGTCGCTGGCGATATCATCGCTCAGGATGGCGAATTCGAGGTGCTCAACAAGGATTTGCACATCGCGACGATCAATGCCAACGCCACCGTTTCCATCGACCTCTACGTCGGTCGCGGTCGCGGCTATGTGCCAGCCGAGGAGAATCGCAGCGAGGGAATGCCGATCGGCTTCATCGCGATCGATTCGATCTTCACCCCGATCAGAAACGTCAAACTGACCGTGGAAAATACCCGCGTCGGACAGAGAACCGACTACGAGAAGATGATTCTCGATGTCGAAACCGACGGCTCGATCACGCCTGACGATGCCATCAGCATGGCAGGCAAGATCATCACCGACCATGTCACCTTTTTCGCCAACTTCTCTCCGACCGAGGAGGAGTTTTCCGAAGAGGAGTACAAGCAGCTCGACGACGAGTTCGAGAGCATGCGCAAGCTCCTGCATACCAAGATCGAGGATCTCGACCTTTCGGTTCGTTCGCACAACTGCCTGAGGCTGGCCGAAATCGATACACTTGGCGATCTGGTCTCGCGCAAAGAGGATGAGCTGCTGAACTACAAGAACTTTGGCAAGAAGTCACTGACGGAACTGAAGGAGCAGCTCGACAAGTTCAACCTCAAGTTCGGGATGGATATTACCCGTTACCAAATGAAGGGTTGAGAAAGGTCTTTTGTTTTATTGAACATCAATGAGAGCGGAAACAAGAAATGCGTAAAGTCAAGCCAGCAAGGAAACTCGGGAGAACGGCCGCCCATAGAAAAGCAACCCTGTCGAACCTCTCGACGCAGTTGCTGATTCACAAGCGTATCGAAACCACCGAAGCGAAAGCCAAGGAAACCCGCAAGGTTGTAGAAAAAATCATCACCAAGGCGCGCAAGGGTACGCACCATGCGCAGCGTGAGATTTTCAGCGCCCTTCGTGACAAGGAAGCCGTCCGCGAGCTATTTGAGGAGATCGTAGCGAAGATCGGTTCGCGTAACGGCGGATACACCCGTATCATCAAACTCGTGCCCCGCTATGGCGATGCCGCCAAGATGGCCGTCATCGAGCTGGTGGATTATGCAGAGGCCCCGTCAGCCGCGCCGTCAGCAGCCAAGCAGGATCGCTCGAAGCGCGTCAAAGGCTCAAAGAAAGCGGAAGCCGAGTCGCAGGAGAAAGAGGGGGGCGAAGCAGCCGAGTAAGGCGCTCCGCTCTTCGATTGCATAAAAACACGGTAGTCATCGTTCGCAGGATCGTCGAGATCACCAGCGGGCGATGACTATCTGCTTTTCCGAGAACATCGGATCGATCTCCCCTATCGGCAACTGCTCGACGGATGCCGGAAAGCCGAGGTGCTTCTCCCGTGACTGCACGGCTTGCGCAATCTCCTCGTCGAGATTCCCTCCTTTGAGACAGATAAGCACACCCTTCTTTTTGAGCAGCCTCGCGCTGTAGGCGCACAACTCTTCGAGCGGCGCGACCTGACGGCTGAGTACTGTATCGAAGATCACCCCTTTCATATCCTCGACCCGTGAATGCAGGGCGATAACATTGTCGAGGCCGAGCGTTTTGATCATCTCCTTGCACGCCGCGATCTTTTTGCCGGTGGAGTCCACCAGCAGGAACGAGGTTTCAGGAAAGAGTATCGCCAGCGGAATGCCGGGCAAGCCGCCGCCGGTGCCGAGATCGAGCACCTTTTCGCCGGGCCTGAAGTCGTGGACGCGGCTGATGAGCAGCGCGTGAAATACGTGCTTCACGACGACCGGCGCATGTTCCTTGCGGCTGACGAGGTTCACCTTGCGGTTCCACTCATCGAGAAGGGTGGCGTAACGCACCAGAAGTTTCAGTGCTATTTCAGAGGCGGGGATGCCGTGCTGGCGGCAAAGTCCCTCGATCAGGTGCAGGTCATTCGGCATGACAAATCATTCGGCTGCGATGGTGATGAGATGCGTACAACAGGAAAAAACGACATTTTAACGCCAATGGCAAATGTTCCGCGCTCTTCAGAAAAGCTCGCAGGCTCTGGCGGAATTGTTGTAAATTCATAATTTGCGTACCGTTGTTCAATAGACGTCAGTTAAGAAAGATACCGATGAAATGAAGCAGATTGCCGATAAACATGTGTATGCCGTGGTCATGGCGGGTGGAATAGGGAGCAAGCTCTGGCCGCTTTCGAGAAAAAAATCTCCCAAACAGTTTCTTCATTTCTTCGATGGCGGCACGATGATCCGCAAAACGGTCGAACGAATCGCCGGAGCCGTCCGGATGGAGAACATTCTGATCATCACCGGCAAGCAGCATTGGCTGCTGGTCAACGATTCTCTGCCCGATTTCGATCCGGCCAATATTATCATCGAGCCGACCATCCGCGATACGGCCACCTGCATCGCGCTGGCGACCACCTTCATCCGCAAGCGCGATCCCGACGCCGTCACTATCGTCCTGCCCGCCGACCATCTCGTGCTCGACGAGGAGCAGTTCCTGAAGACTGTCGCCAAAGGGGTAGGACTCGCGCGGCAGCAGCGGGGGTTGATCACCGTTGGTATCCATCCCGACCGTCCCGAGACGCGATATGGCTACATTCAGGTAGAACCGTCGGTTATGATCGACGACGAGAACGACGACCCGTCGGACGACTACATCGCGCTGTTCCGCGTGAAAACCTTTGCCGAGAAGCCAGACCTCGCGACCGCAGAGCAGTTTCTGCAAAGCCAGGATTTCTGGTGGAACAGCGGCGTTTTCATCTGGCACGTCGATGACATCACCCGCGAGTACCGCCGCTCACTGCCCGATCTCTTCGAGGACATGGAGAACGTTCACGCCTTCATCGGTACGGAGCGGCAGGATTCGGTCATCGAGGATGTCTACAGCTGGATTCATCCCGTGTCGATTGCTTACGGCATCATGGAGAAGGCCGAGAAGGTTTTCATGCTGGCCGGAAATTTCGGTTGGACCGACCTCGGAAGCTGGGACGAAGTGATCAAGATCGGCCTCGGCCTCGAAGGTCGCGACACGGACGGTCAGGAGGTGATCATGATCGACTCGAAGGAGGTTTTCGTCCGCAAGCCGCACGGCAAGGCGGTGGTGACGGTCGGCGTGGATGACATCATTGTGGTCGATACGCCCGACGCGCTGCTCATCTGCAAGGCGGGCGAGTCGCAGAAGGTGGTGAAAGCGGTGGAGATGATGCGGCGTGAACCTGGGCTTGAAGGGTTTTTGTAGGAGATTGAACTGCTCTTCATCCCCGGCTTGAAAGCCGGGGCAACAGAATAGAAGAGGTTGGAGTGTCCGCAGGGTTGAAACCCTGCGGAATGTAAGATCGGATGAAAAATGAAAAAGCCGGAGGTTGAAATGCTCCGGCTTTTTGCGTTCAGGCTTTTTTCTTTGACCAGATCACGCCCTCTTTGGTGTCCTTGACCTCGATGCCTCTCTGGAGGAGCAGGTCGCGGATTTTGTCGCTGGTAGCGAAATCCTTGTTCGCCCGAGCCTCCTTGCGGAGTTCGAGCAGCACGGCCATCACCTCGTCGAGCGTCCGGGCGCTTTCGCCGCTCTCACCGGCAAGCAACTCCTCGCGGCTTTTCTGGATGCCGAGCACCTCTCCGGCATACGTATCGAGATAATCCTGCGCTCTTTTCGCGGTTTCAGCGTCGAGTCCTCCCTTGTCGAGCGCTCCGTTCAGCGCCTTGACAAACTCGAAGATCACCGAAATGGCGACCGGCGTGTTGAAATCGTCGTTGAGAGCGTCGGTGATCTTCGTCTCGAACGCAGCCATATCGAGCGTTCCCGAGCCTTGCGCGGCTTCGAGGAGTCGCTTGTAGGTCTCCTGCAACTTTTCGAAGCCCGTCTGCGACGCCTTGATGGCGGCTTCGGAGAAGTCGAGCGGGGAGCGGTAGTGCGACTGGAGAATGAAGAATCGTATCACCAGCGGGTCGAAGGTGTCGAACAGCTCTTTGAGGTTGACGAAGTTCTTGAGCGACTTGCCCATCTTGACGCCGTCAACCGTCACCATGTTGTTGTGCATCCAGTAGCGCACGTAGGGCTTGCCGGTGGCCGCCTCGGACTGCGCGATCTCGCAGTCGTGGTGCGGGAATTTGTTCTCCATGCCGCCGCCGTGGATGTCGATGGTCTCGCCGAGGTACTTCATCGACATAGCGGAACATTCGAGATGCCACCCCGGATAGCCCTCGCCCCAAGGCGATTGCCATTTCATGATGTGCCCCGCTTCAGCCTTTTTCCAGAGCGCAAAGTCCGACGGATTGCGCTTGTCCGAGCGCTCCGCCACGCGCCCGCCCGCCTGAAGCGCCGCCTGATCGGTGCGCCCCGAAAGCTTTCCGTACCCTGCGAAAGCGTTGACATCGAAATAAACGTTGCCGTCCGACTCGTAAGCGTGTCCGGTTTCAATGAGCCGCTCAACCAGCGCGATCTGCTCCGGGATGTGGCCGGTAGCCGTCGGCGCGATGTTCGGACGCTGCACTCCGAGACGATCCATATCCTCGTAAAAACTGCGCGTATAGTACTGCGCGATCTCCATCGGCTCGGTTTTCTCCAGCCGCGCCTGCTTCTGAATCTTGTCCTCCCCCTCGTCGGCGTCGTCGGTCAAGTGGCCAACGTCGGTAATATTCTGCACATATTTGACCCTCAGCCCCAGGTGGCGCATCCAGCGCACCACCACGTCGAACGACACATAGCTCTTGGCGTGGCCGAGGTGCGCGTGTCCATACACGGTCGGTCCGCAGACGTAGACGGTGGCGATGCCGGGATGAAGCGGCTCGAACAGTTCCTTCGTGCGGCTCAGGGAGTTGTAGATAGCGAGAGAAGAGGACATCCAGATAGCTCAATAGGTTGGCGAATCCCGGAGCATGACCGGGAAATGTCGTAAAAGTTAAACATTTGGCCGGGTAAGGCAAGGATTTTAAAATCGGAGCATGTGCTGAATTATTTCCGGAAAGCTTGTCAGATCAACGTTTCTGCAAATGAGTACTCGACAACAAACACATGAGCGGTATTTTTACGCAGAATCGGGAGAAATCAGGTTTTGTTTATAATGGGTGTTAATAATGTCATAATACTTTCGTATATAACAGATGGCTTGACATTGACGTACTCAAAGGATGGCTTTCAAGCAAACGCGCCTGGTGACGAGCGTGATTGTTCGCAAGCCAGTGAAACCGGTTTACGGGTTGGCTTCATTCTGTGTATAACAAGAACATCAAATGAGAAAAAACAGAGCGTCCGGGTTACGGAGGTTTGTCGTTGTGGCGACTGTTGCGATGCTTGGGTTATTGGATTTAAAGACCGGCTATGAACTGAGCTTTTTCATTTTCTATTTCATTCCGATTACCTATGCGGCCTGGCACATCGATTACAGGGCGACAATCGGATCGGCCTTGCTCAGTGGAGCCATCTGGTTTTTAGCTGATTTCCTTACTGGCCATCCCTATTCTTCAAGTTTTTTTGAGATATGGAACGCATTGACTCGAGCGCTCTCATTTCTCGCCATTGGCTTGACCGTTGCAAGAATCCGGGAACTTCTCGATAACGAAAAAAAAGTATCCGAAAAGCTTCGACAGGCGCTATCGGAGATAAAAGTGCTTGAGAACTTTCTTCCGATCTGCGCTGAATGCAAGAAGATTCGAGACAAGGATGGAGAGTGGGAGGAGCTTGAGGTGTACATTGGCCGACACTCGAACACCCGGTTTTCGCATGGATACTGTCCTGAATGCGCCAAAAAAGCCCTCGAAGAAGACGGATTGATGGGAAGTAACGAGTAAGCGCATACCCAGATTCACTGCACCCTGATCTCATCCGGCTACTACCCCGAATGCGGAAAACGAGCGCAGGAAGAAGAAGTCCTGACAGCAAACGCCGGGTTGAGTGGTGCGAAGGAGTAGTGAGGTTTTTGTTGTATTTATTTGGAGATTAAGCGTATTTTTTGTACATATGAATGTGAGTCCTGCCGTCGGGCTGATTTTGTACCCCCTTTTGAGACGGTTTTTTTAGCGCAAGTGCTTTGATGAATATTATTGATTATCGCTTTTTTTATTAATGGCTTGCTATTCTTATATAAGAAAATAGCAATATGCAGATATAGTGCAAGAATGGTCTTAGAAGTTTTTTTTGTATAGCATAGTATGTATATATTATGTTTATAAAACTCAGTTATATTTTTTGCAAAATTATCTATCATGAATTATGAGCAGTGTTTTAACCTCTACCAAAAAAAGGTTTGAATTGAGAGAGCCTTTGAGATCATTTTTGCATTCGTTGAGAAATATTTTTAACGCTGATGCCTGTGCCTTGTACTTGATAAGCGATAATATGGATATAGATGAGAAAAAAGAAGAATTTGTTAGAAGATTTAAAGATTGTCCTAAAAATAATTCTAAAGATGGTTTGGATATTAAAAACGCAAGTGGTAAGGCAATGATTGCTGATGATCATATGGAATATGATATTTTAAAGTTTATAGGTGTTGATGATTATTATAAAGATGATAAGGGGTTTGCGGCTAACCATTGGAGTTATGATTATAAAAACAGGCCGCATAAGTATATTGTTATAAAGAAATGTGATTGCACGTATATATATGGTGAGGGTATTACTGGTTTGACTGCAAGAAGTAAAAAGATGCAGCATTTAATTGGTAATAAAATTGATAGATGCCCATCTCGTAGCGGGGAAGAAGATACGGAAAGAAATATTCACCCTAAATGTGTTGAACTGATCTCAATACCGATAATAAATAAAGATATTGATACGGGCGAAGAGTTTATTCGAGGAGTTGTCAGGCTTGATGTGTATGATGTGCCTGGTCGAGATGAAAAAAGATTAAAATATGATTCTTATTTTGGTAAGAAAAATGGCGGAATAAAAGAATTAAATTCAATTATAAATGATCTTAGTTTGCAACTTGAAAAAATAAGCAGTAAAGATGCTGAGGAAAAGTCTTATAATAAGCTATTCCAGGGAATAGAAATAATTAAGGCTATTAAGACCATTGGCGAGATAATAGGTTCCTCTGAAAAAAAGAGCAATAGCGATGTTGCTTCTGTAAATGTTGATGATGAAAAAGATAGAGAGAAAGATTATAATGGTTTGCCGGATGTCGATAGAAACAAAGAAATATATGACTTGACCAGACATTTGTTTTTTGTTTTTCAAAGATACACGTATATCGGTTATGATGAGATTATGGAGAGAGTTTTGTACTATATAAAAGATGTTTTTGATTGTTTGAATATGTCTGATTATTATAAAATAACAGAAGAGAGGTTGCTGAAATTTAGAGATCATGAACAGTTGATGCTTTATAGTACAGATAAATATCGAGATCATTTTATGCATCAATTCCATGTTTTTGTATTGGGGTATATATTTTTAAATTTTATTGGTATTGATGTTGTGAAGGATAGGATTAATAATAGGTTGGAAAAGACGCTTAGTTATGATAAGGTCAAGATAGATGAAGAGGGAGTTTTGCGTATGTGGGCACTTATTGCTATGTTTCACGACATAACATATATATTTGAGAAATATGATAAGACTATGCAAAAGTTTATATCTGAGCAATTATTTGCTGAAATTCCGGTTCATGTTGATTGGGGTAGCATTTTATCTGATAAGGGGCGATCTAATGGTTATATTGATTCTTTATGTAAATTGACAGAGTTTTTTGAGTCACCGATAGAGAAAAACATTACAAATAAGACAGAGCTTTTTGGTAACTATATTCAAGCATTACAGGACCATCAAGATCATGGCTTGATAAGCGCGATACTTTTAATAAATTTATTTATAGATAGTATTAAGAAAAAATATAATAATAATCCGGATGAACAAAATAAACGAGCTGCCGAAATATATTTATCGGCTTTAGCAATATCAATGCATAATGAATGTGTTTTTAATACGTTAAAAGAGGATATGAATAACAGATTTATAAGTTTTGAGGGTTTTCCTTTAGAGTTTTTATTAATGTACTGTGATACGGTGCAAGAGTGGGGTAGAAAAAAAGAGATTGATAAGGTATTCTATGATGCTCCTGTGCTTAAAGAGATTGCTTTATATGGGGGTAAGAAGAAAAAAGAGATTAATTGTGATTTGCAATATTTAGGGGCTGAAGTTCCGGATGAGAATAAGTTAAATGGTTTTTTGGAAAAAAAGATATTAAAATTTTGTTCTAGTGAGGTTGTATTTAATATGACTTATTCATATAAGAGAAGAGGTGGTTCGACCGCATTTACGTTTTATCGTCAAAGACCGGATGGTAGCGATAATCAAAAAAAATAAAAAAAAACAGAATGATTATCTCTAAAAGAAAAAATGTTTTTGTATAAAAATCAAAAGGAATGAGCCTCAGATACGCTTTAAAAAAAGAAAATAATTCTTATTCGAGCTTAAACGGGCTTCCTTCTGACGGTAAACCTGAGATCGTGTTCGTGGGACGGTCGAATATTAAGACGTTTTCGTTGCTCAATTTGCTGTGCGCCCGCAAGGGACTTGCCAAGACCAGTTCGACGCCGGGCAAAACGCGGCTGGTAGCGCAACAGGACTTCGTGGGATAATGTTTTGTTGCAATCAGTGACACAATGTGCTATCTTGTGTTCAACACGCTCACCCCGCTTCCCGTCAGATCAGCGCGCTCAGGGTGAGCTTTTTGTTTATATACTGCCATGACCCCTCAGTATAGCAAACCGCCGCTTTCATATGCCGATCAGCTTAACCTGTTAAAAAGCAGAGGGTTAAGTATCGAAGACGATGCAAAGGCTCTGCATTTGCTGGAGCACATCGGCTATTATAGGCTGAGCGGGTACTGGTACAGCCTGCTCGCTTTGCCAAAAGCTTCACACCAGTTCAAGTTGCAGGCATCGTTCAATACGGCTTTCAGGCTCTACTGTTTTGACCGGGAACTCCGGCAGCTCGTTCTTGGTGAAATCGAAAAGATCGAAGTTGCCGTGAAAGCGCAAATGATTAACGTGCTTTCTCATCAATTTGGGCCGATCTGGTATGCTGATCAGCGCAAATTCAACAACCACAAAGACAACCATACCGCGACGCTTCGGAAGCTTCTCGAAGATTACCATCAAAGTCGGGAGGATTTCGTGATAGCGTTCAGGAACAAGTACTCTGATCCGCTTCCGCCATCCTGGATTATCATGGAGGTTGCCCCTTTCGGCAGGGTTTCGTCGCTGTATAAAGACCTTCGAGGCGGGCGCAGCAAGCGGGCTATTGCTGACCATTTTGGTCTGGATGACTCGACAATGGCTTCATGGTTGCATTGTCTCGTTTATTTGCGGAATATCTGCGCACATCATTCGAGATTCTGGAACCGGGAGTTCAGTATAGCTCCCCGTATTCCCCGCAAGCCCGGTAACGCATGGCTAATTGACACTGCGGCTCAAACTGCTCACGCTCGTTTGCAGAATAATCGTGCATACTTCGTGCTCTCCATGATTCTGTACTTGTTGCAGACGGTCAATCCGAAGAACACCTTTGTTCGCAAATTCCGGCGACTGCTCGAGAAATATCCCAACATCGATATCAAGGCAATGGGGTTTCCAACCGAGTGGGCACGAGAGCTGTTGTGGGATCAGCATTTGGATTGCAACTGAACATCGGAGGTGCAGCAAGTGCGAATTGGTTAACAGGGCGAGGTCGTTTAGAATTTTACGCGACACGCCAATACCCATCACCATCACCCCATGAACATTGCCAACGTTGAATTTTTTCGAAGTTATTCGAGCTTGAACGCGCTTCCGGCGGACGGCAGGCCTGAGGTTGTGTTTGTCGGGCGGTCGAATTTGGGGAAAGCTTTCTTGCTCAATTCGCTTTGCGCCCGCAAGGGGCTGGCCAAGACCAGTTCGACGCAGTCTGCACATGCCTTATGGTGTAACAGTTTTTCATATACCCGTGATTGATGTATTGGTTTCAAACCCAAGATAATCGCGACTGCCGCTGCCCACACATTCAGAATGCGGGTCTTGCGACCATGATTCAGGTTATCGCCCATGAAATCCATCGCTTACCGCTCATTCAGGCTTTGCGCTGGCGGTGGAGTCATCCGGCTCTCTTTCCCCCGAAGCGTCAGGTTTTCCTCACGATAGATTCGTTTCGTTTATTTATGGTCGATCAGATGCCATTCGCGCCTTAACCGCTCATGCAATCGACGGTAATCTTAGCCTTTGGGCTTTTCGCACCGGGTTTGTTCGCTGTACATTTCAACCCGCCACGAGCATTGCGGCGCGAATTTTTACCAGGATCATGCGATTGTCTGTGAAGAGGAGCAGTATGTTTCCACTCATTACAATGGAGAACTGACATGGATAAGCAAGCAAAGATGACGATCTGCCTTTGGTACAATGGCGATGCCGAGGAAGCGGCGAGATTTTATGCGGAGACCTTTCCGGATTCATCCGTTGGCGCGGTATTTCGCGCGCCGGGTGATTATCCGTCCGGCAAAACCGGAGATGTGCTGACGGTCGAGTTTACGTTGATGGGAATTCCCTGCATCGGGCTCAATGGCGGTGCCGAGTTAAGGCACAATGAATCGTTCTCGTTTCAGGTCGCAACCGCTGACCAGGCCGAAACCGATCGTTACTGGAACGCGATTGTCGGCAATGGCGGCCAGGAGAGCGTTTGCGGGTGGTGCAAGGACAAGTGGGGAATCTCCTGGCAGATTACGCCAATTGCGCTGACCAGAGCGGTAGCCGATCCCGACACCGCCGCCGCCAAACGCGCGTTTGATGCGATGATGGGGATGAAAAAGATCGACATCGCCGTAATCGAGGCGGCGTTTCGCGGATGAATTTCAGGAGCGCTTCGAAGATCAGCGGCAGTCGGCAGCGTGAGGATGATTAGCGCGTGAAATGGGTATATTCAGGAAATGCAAACAGGGAGGTCAATGGAAAAGAAGTATGAGGTTGGCGGCGATTATTTCATAGAGCAAATACTGGCCGCTGTTTTTGTGGGATTTCGTACTGTCAACAATCCGTCATCGGTGACGGTTCATCCTGAACTCATGATGAAGATCAGGGAGCGTTTCAGGAACAAAGTGGTCGGGCCGAAACGCGTGGGCGACTCGGAGGTGTTTTGCGGACTGAAGGTTATTGAAGACGCAACGAAAGAGAAAGATTATCTGTCAGTCAGTTAAGCCCTTTTAAGCAAAGTAGATCGGGATTCTGCGCGGGAAGAGAAAGAGTTCGGATAAAGGCACTATGGGCAGTCCCAAGCCCAAACTTTTGGATTTTTCCTCCAGGGTTTTTTAGTTTGGCCATTCACTGCGCCGCGACGATCGCGGCGTGATTTTTTTATAAGGATTTCCGCATGAACATCACCAGCGCTGAATTTTTTTGCAGTTATTCGAGCTTGAACGGGCTTCCGACGGACGGCAAGCCTGAGATTGTGTTTGTCGGGCGGTCGAATGTGGGGAAGTCTTCGCTGCTGAATTCGATTTGCGCTCGCAAGGGGTTGGCCAAGACCAGTTCGACGCCGGGTAAGACGCGGCTCATCAACTACTTCCTTATCAATAAAGCGCTCTACTTCGTCGATCTGCCGGGGTACGGCTATGCCAAGGTTGGGCAAAGCGAGCGGGAGAGCTGGGGGGCGCTCTTGTCTGGCTACATCCAGAAGCGCGATGAGATCGGGCTGGTTGTGGCGCTCATCGACGCGCGGCATCCGGGGATGGCCTCCGACCGTGAGATGGTGGAGTTTCTCGACTATTGCGGGCGTCCGTTCGGCATCGTCATGACCAAGTGGGACAAGCTGAAGCAGGCTG
>CAIUQW010000290.1 GCA_903901395.1 uncultured Chlorobiales bacterium
AGCGAATCCCAGCGGAGGTAGCCCTCTTTCTGGAACTGCTGCACGTGCTTGGGAGCCGAGCCGCCCGCGCCGGTCTCGAACAGGCCGCCGCCGTTGAGCAGCGGAACGATGGAGAGCATTTTGGCGCTGGTGCCAAGCTCGATGATCGGGAAGAGGTCGGTGAGGTAGTCGCGAAGCACGTTGCCGGTGACCGAAATGGTGTCCTCTCCGGCGCGGAAGCGGGCGAGGCTGTACTTCATGGCATCGACCGGAGCGAGAACTTTGATTTCCAGACCGGTGGTGTCGTGCTCTTTGAGGTACTCGTTCACCTTGGCGATGATCTGCGCGTCGTGAGCGCGATTCTCGTCGAGCCAGAAGATTGCCGGAGCGCCGGTGGCTTTGGCGCGGCGGACGGCGAGCTTCACCCAGTCGCGGATCGGAGCGTCCTTGGCCTGGCACATGCGGAAAATGTCGCCGGTCTCGACCTTCTGCTCCATCAGCGTAGCGCCGCTGGCATCGACCACGCGAATGACGCCGTCGCCGGGGGCCATGAAGGTTTTGTCGTGCGAGCCGTACTCTTCAGCTTTCTGCGCCATCAGACCGACGTTCGGCACGCTGCCGATGGTGGCCGGGTCGAACGCGCCGTTCTTGCGGCAATCATCCACGATCTCGCGATACATGGTGGCGTAGCAGCGGTCGGGAATCACGGCCTTGCAGTCGTGCAGCTTGCCGTCGGGACCCCACATCTTGCCGCCATCGCGCACGACGACCGGCATCGAGGCGTCGATGATGATGTCGTTCGGCACGTGCAGGTTGGTGATGCCCTTGTCGGAATCGACCATCGCCAGCGCGGGCTGTTTGGCGTAAACCGCCTGGATGTCAGCCTCGATCTCGGCGCGCTTCTCTTCCGGCAGTGACTGGATTTTGGCGTACAGATCGCCGAGGCCGTTGTTGAGGTTTACGCCAAGTTCGGCCAAAAGCGCGGCGTGCTTTTCGAGCGCCTCCTTGTAGAAAACCGACACGGCGTGACCGAACATCACCGGATCGGAGATCTTCATCATGGTGGCCTTCAGGTGCAGCGACAGGAGCACGCCTTTGTCCTGCGCGTCAGCGATCTGCTCGGCATAGAACTCGCGAAGCTTGCGGACGTTCATGACCGAGGTATCGATCACTTCGCCAGCCTTCAGCGCGGTCTTCTCCTTGAGCACCTTCACCTCGTTCGCGCCGCTGACATACTCGATGCGGACGCTGGTTTCGGCGGGCACGGTCACGGACTGCTCGCTGCCGTAGAAGTCGCCGTCGGTCATGTGCGAGACGTGAGCCTTTGAATCGACGTTCCATTGCGACATCTTATGCGGATGCTTCTTGGCGTAAGCTTTGACCGAAAGCGGAGCGCGGCGGTCGGAGTTGCCCTCGCGAAGCACCGGATTCACGGCGCTGCCAAGCACCTTGGCATAGCGGGCGTTGAGCGCCTTCTCCTCTTCATTGGTGGGCGCTTCCGGATAGTCCGGCACGTTGTAGCCATGCTCCTGAAGCTCCTTGATGGCAGCCTTGAGCTGGGGAATCGAGGCGCTGATATTCGGCAGTTTGATGATATTGGCCTCGGGGGTGAGCGCAAGCTCGCCAAGCTCGGCGAGGTAGTCGGGAATCCTCTGGCTGTCGGACAGATTCTCCGGGAAGTTGGCGATGATCCTGCCCGCGAGTGAAATGTCTTTCGATTCGACCTCAACGCCGGTGCCGCGGGTGAAAGCCTGGAGAATCGGAAGCAGCGAGTAGGTCGCCAGGGCCGGAGCCTCGTCGATCTTGGTATAAACGATGGTCGATTTGCTTGCCATATCGATGCTGTTAAATGTCTGTGGTTATGAAATGAGTGCAAGGAAACAAAAATCTGACACGCCGATCAGGAATTGAACTACCCCCTGTCAGTCAATAATGAGGCCATATGCATGACAAGCGACCAAAAACAGGTAACAACCAGTCGATCTGTCGACGCACTTGCCGGACATGAACGAAAGGGCCTGCCTTGTCATTCATGCTCAACTGCCTTGAAAAAAAAGCTAAACCTGTCTCTATCCGGTACATGATGAATCATACCGGTACAACTCTCGGCTCTGGAAGAAATGAAATAAAAAAACGGGAGGCCGGCGGATACCGGCTCTCCATCAATGCGTCTCTGGATTACTGACGGTCGTCGAGTCCAATCCTCTCGGCAAGCTCCTTGTCATGAAGCACTTCATAAGCGAGCTTGATCATGGGGATGGTCGCGCCCATGGAGCTGTAACCTCCGTCATGGAAAAGATTCTGCATGGTCACCTTGCGCGTCAGGTCGCTCAGTACCGTCATGGTGTACTCGGCGCACTCTTCAGCAGTGGCGTTGCCGAGCGGGGACATCAGTTCGCCATAATCGTACATCTTCTCGAAACCGGGGATGCCGCTGCCGGCCTTGGTGTAGGTAGGACTCTGTGAAATCGTGTTGATGCGGATGCCGCGCGTCGCAAGCCTCGGCCCGAAGCTGCGGGCAATCGATTCAAGCAGCGACTTGGCGTCGCCCATGTCGGAGTATGTCCAGTAATTGCGCTGCGAAGCGATGTACGACAGAGCGACGATACTCGCGCCGTCGTTGAGCGCCTCGTTCTTCAGCGCATAGGCGACAAGGCGGTGGAATGAGATACCGGAAACATCGAGCGTCCTCATGAACCACTCGTAGTTCAGCTCCTCGTACGGCACCTGCTTGCGGATATTCTGGGACATGCCAATGGAGTGCACGATGAAATCGACCGATCCCATCGTCTCCTTGAGTTCTCTGAAGGTGTTATCGACATCCTCGTTCCTGGAGGCGTCGCAGACGAGAATCGGCGCGTTGCCGCAAAGGTCGGCCAGCTCCTGAAGATTGCCGAAGCGAATGGCCGTTGCGACGTTGGAAAGGGCGATTTCGGCGCCCTCGCGGTATGCATGCAGTGCAATCTGCCAGCCGATGCTGCTTTCATCGAGCGGGCCGAAAACAATTCCTTTTTTTCCTTTCAAAAGACCATAGTGCGCTTTCTCGGGCATGGTATAATCTGATTCTTTTCAGAAAATAAGGGTATCGGTACCCCTTTGATGATTATTCAAAGCTGTCAAGATACAAGTTTCCGGTGAATTGTTAAACAGTTACCGGTAAAATTTGCATCCAGACGGAAGAGCGGTACTACAGAAACAACGATGCTGCCGTCAGATCTTCAGGCGGCGCATGGAGCGCAGCTTGTCGAGCACATTCTTGTTGACGTTCAGCTCCATCTCCTCTTTTTCGACATGCACCTCCTTGAAAATCACCTTGAGCATGTTGTCCTCGCGGATGAATTTCTCCATGTCGAGGCTGTAGAGCGCTCTCGGCAGGGTGATGATGCGCTGGGCGCGATCCACCGTCACGATGATGTCGGTGCCCATGCGCTCGACCGCCACATCCTCGGCGTCCTTGAGGAACGGAATCTTGATGCAGAGCACCTCGCGATGGCTGGAGGTCACCTGGTTCTTCTGGCTTTCGATCCAGAAGTTCTTGCCGGAGTAGAAGGTTTTGTCGGGAGCCTCTGCGCCGAAGACCATCTGGCTGATGTCGTAGAGCGCGTCGGGGCCGATCGGCTCGGTGCGCTGGAGGTGGCAGCGGAAAACGGGCGTCGGGTAGAAGGAGTTGTCGATCTCCATCAGATACTTGCTATGCAGGTCAGCCCAGAACTCGAAGTACTCGCCAACGGTGCGCGAAGTCGGCAGAATCTTGTTGATGACGATGCCGTCGATGTTGATGCCGTACAGATGAACGAAGGTGTAGGCGCGCTTCGTTTCGAGGATCGAGAGCTTCTCGGGGTTCAGCACAAGGCGGAAGGTGACCTCCGGGCTGAGGATGAACCGGTTGATGTCCTCCATCTGCTTGAGCAGCACGTTGACTTCGTTGAAGAAGTCGTCGTCGGGAATGTTGTTGCCGCTGAGCGGACGGGCGAGCGACGACATGCTCTTGTAGAGCTTGAAGAACTGCTTGCCCATGTTGCCGCCAATGATGATCTCGGGATAGGCGAGCAGCCGGAGCGTGTTGCCGGTCGGCGAGGTGTCGAGCACGACGGCATCCCATCGGCCGGACTGCGCCTCGTCGAGCAGTCGCGAAAGAGCGAAGATTTCATCGAGGCCGGGCTGCGTCGTCAGCTCGGAAGCAACACCGCTGTCGAGACCCTGGTTCTTGTATGACGAGGAGACGAACTTCTGGAAGCCCGACATGTTCTTCTTCAGTTCGTAAATCGTATCGACTTCGAGGCCATAGAGATTCTTCTCGATCTTCAGTGGCTCGTTGCGCCCGATCTGCACGTCGAACACATCCGAGAGCGAGTGCGCCGGATCGGAAGACATGATCAGCACCCGCTTGCCCTGGCGAGCCAGCGCGACGGCGGTCGATGAAGAGATGGTGGTTTTACCCGTTCCGCCCTTGCCGGAATAGATGATAACCCGAGGTTGAGACTGGTTTTCGGTTAAATCCCTCGACAGCATGCGGTACACTCCTTTGATACGAGATGAAAAATGATCCCGGAAAAACAAAGTGTGAAATTACCACTTTTACAGGGACATTTTCAAAACATCGTTAACCTGTTCTGCTGATTTCAGATAGTCAAAATAAAAGCCTTCCCGGACAGATTTGGCGAATAAAAAAAGAGGCTGCCTCGAAAGCGAATCGAAACAGCCTCTGTTTATTTACGTCGGAAAAATCCGCATTGATCGGCGCCGCTCATTCAGGGAATATCGATCTTGGTGATTTTCACGAGAGAGGGATTGCCTTGCAATGGCTTGAAAATCAGCACCATTGCCTGATACCAATCAGAGGAGCCGATCACTTGCGCATTGCATAAAAAGTCATAATTCGTGCCTGCAACCACCTGTGTTCTGACAGCCACTGGTTCGTAGTGCACTCCAAAAGGCAGCTTGACCGCTTTAAAAACAGCCACATCCGCACGTGTCAGCGGTCTGAACTTCGACCATCCCCCAACTTTGGCGACAACTGGAGAAGCCGCTGCCTGCTGTACAGCGGGAGCTGGTGCGTCCGCTGCAAATGTTGTACTACCAAAAACACCACTCATCGCGAGCGCGATGACAAGACCGATTGAAAATTTCTTTTTCATTGGAGTCTTTTAAATTTTGGTTGGAGTTGCAGAACAAGGACATGATACGCCGCCAGCAGATACTACGCATGAAATTGCCGTCTTTATCGCCATATCCACGTCATTAATATACCAATCTCTACGCTATTTATTTTCAGATAAAGAAAATTTTTTTCGCCAGCGCCAGTTCGAGACAGGCCATGTAGTCGTCGTGGGGGATTTCGATAGCGCCGAGGCGCTGAAGGTGGGGGTTCATGATCTGGGCGTCGAGCAGGAGGTAGCCTTTTCGTTTGAGGTGGGCGACCAGCCAGGCGAAGGCAACTTTTGAGGCGTTGGGCTTGAGAAAAAACATCGACTCGCCGAAAAAGGCTCCGCCCATTGCAATGCCGTACAATCCTCCGGCAAGTTCGCCATTATGCCAGCTCTCGACGCTGTGCGCCACTCCAAGCCGGTGCAGCTTGAGAAACGCCTCGATGATCTCCTCGGAAAGCCAGGTCTCCTCTTCGGATGCGCGGGGCTGCGAACAGGCGCGGATAACCCGCTCGAAGGCAGAGTCGATTTTGATGGTGAAGCGATTTTCGCCGATGATGCGCCGGAGGCTTCGCGAAGGCGTGAAGGTGTCGAGCGGCACCACGGCCCGCTGGTAGGGCTGACACCAGCTCACCGTTCCTTCGCGGGAGTCGGCCATCGGAAAAAAACCGTGCCGGTAGGCGCGAAGCACATCCTCGACCCGTATCATACGGAACTGCCCTGAAACAGGTTACTCATCGCTGCGCAGTTTTTCCGCTGTCACCAGCAACTCATCGACCTGTCTTTTGGGGACGTGATGGATGCCGTGCTCATCACGCCAGTAGCGAATATCGCCGCCTGGCTCGATCTGGTCGATCACAACCGTCTCGGCGAGCTTGCCGAGCGCGATGACGAGAAGCACCGCCCAGCCATCGGGAATGCCGAGTGACGCCATGAGGCGCTCGCGGTCGATGGCGGCGATGATGCAGCCGCCAAGCTCCTTCTCCGCCGCGCCAAGCATGATGGTCTGCGCCGCGATGCCGCTGTCGCAAGCCACGCTCAGCGCATCGGCTTTCCGGCACAGCATGACGAGCGCGGCGGTGGGACGCTCGCCCGGCTCGGGGCCTGGCCACTCCTTGAGATAACCAGCCCACTTCAGGCACGGAAACACCTTGTCGAGCATGTTTGCGCCGGAGACCGGCATGAATCGCAACAGCTGCTTGTTGGCTGCGGACGGCACGTAGCACGCCAGCTCGACCAGCTCGCGGAGCATTGCGTCGCTCACCTCGAAAGACTCGTCAAACCGCCGGATGCTGCGGCTTCGGGTCACCAGCTCCCTGAACCTCATGGCCCCTCCTCCCCGCAACAGGAGTCCTTCCAGGCCGCGTCAGTAAAGAGCCGCAGATCGTCCCACCGGCCCGAGGCGATCCACTCGGCATGTAATCAACGGTTCTGGCGTAATTGAGCGGTTTGCCCGG
>CAIUQW010000291.1 GCA_903901395.1 uncultured Chlorobiales bacterium
GAGGAGGCCCAAAAGCGGGAGATCGAGGGCAAGAAGAAGAAGATCGAGTGGGGCAGCCAGATTCGCAGCTACGTGCTCGACGACCGGCGCATCAAGGATCACCGCACCAACTACGAGCGCTTTGACGTAGAAAACGTGCTCGATGGCGACCTCGACGAATACATCAAGCGCTACCTTTCAGAATTCGGCGACGAATAATACAGCAACGATGAGCGAGACTTCACGGGAAACGCTCCGGTTCGGCATCGTCACCGACATTCACTACAACCCCGAAACCGAGACCGGCAACTCAACGGAGGCCGGTCTCGCGCGGTGCATCGAGCAGTGGACGCGTGAGGGCGCGGAGTTCGTCATCCAGCTCGGCGACCTCATCAGCCGCGAAGGCCCCGAAGCCGAGGCCGACCTCATCGCCGTACGCGACATGCTCGCCCGCTTCCCCGGCAAGGTCTATCACGTCGCAGGCAACCACTGCCTCGCCGTCCCGCCCCAACGCTACAAAGCGATCATGGGCCTCGACAGCCTCTACTACACCTTCACAGAGCACGGCACCCGCTTCATCGTCCTCGACGGCATGGAGGTTTCCGCCGTCAACGAACCCGAGACCGAAGCCGACCGGCATCTCCTCGCCTACTACCGCGACACCGTCAAAGCCCCCTTCTACTGCGGAGCCATCGGCGCAAAACAGCTCGAATGGCTCGTAAAGGAACTCGACCTCGCCTTGAAAAACGAAGAACCAGTCATCATCCTCAGCCACCTGCCGCTCCTCGAAGAGACCACCGACGAAAAACACGGCCTGCTGTGGAACCACGAAGAGGTCGTCGCGATTTTGTCGCGCTACCCGAATGTAAGAACCGTTTTGAGCGGACATTATCACTCCGCTACGCGGGTGGTGCGGGGGGGAGTGCAGTTTGTGGTGGTGGCGGCGTTTGGGGGTGGTAGTGAAGAACGTGGAAAATCCTGCTTAAATGCTAAACGATCGGATAGCCGACTCATAATTAACTCAACATCAGACATGGCACTTATTGAAATCGATTTGAAGTTACTTTGAAAATGTGTGTGCCACTCATTCCTCAAATAACCATCAATAACCGAAATGCCCCAGTACAGAATGTATATTCAGTATCGAAACAACGTCATATAATCCTTTGTGACCAAAAAAGGAAAACCGTAACATCTATATATTGATATAAAGGAGTACAAGCATTAGCTAACCTTATCAATCAGGGAAAGTATTGCGCGCAACGAGACAAACAAACCAAATGCTCGTCGGTGAATGAAATTGAATGTATGCAGTTGCTAACACTTTTATCAATCGCGTCTCCCCGCTCCTGTATGCTACAATATGAACGATTTAAACGCAATGTCAGAAAAAGATTGCACGGCAGGAGATTGTTCATTCGTTGCTGAACTACGCTGACCTGCCGCACAAAATTTATTTTATTACCCTACTGTAGGGCCTGCAGTTACAACATATCTCCATTGGAGGGCATCAGCTGTACCAACTGTAGCGTTAATAGTCACATAATATCCGGAACCCCATGGCATCTTCGAAATCCATGTTCCACTGAGTTCATTTCGAATCCAATGGCAATCATCCGAAACTCTTGGGTAAGGTTTAGAGAGTGGCTCTTTGTAGACCGCGACATTGGCATCTTGGGGTGTAAATGGAGCATCGGTACTCCAATCAACACAAAGAAGCGAATGATGTTCATACACCTTAATATACCATTTATAGTTGGCATCGCCATATACTGGTTCGTGCTTCTCAATTTGTGACATAAAAACCTCCATTTTTATTAATTATTACAATAAGTAAACAGCAAAAACCCGTTTCCTGTTTTATGGTATTTGTATCTCAATAAATTCACCAACCTTTACTTTGATCGGCGGCACCATTCCTGCTTTATCAGGCATAATATCCTCCTTTTTTTTCGATAAGTAAAACAGAATATTACTTACACGAAAAATATACGAAAGCATTGACGCATGAGGCAACCAACGTATTCTGATATTTTCCCACAAGAAATAATAATCAGAAAAAATCAGTTTTCGATTTTGATTTTGATTTTGGCGGTAAAGATATAACCTGAACCGTTGGCAGTCTTTATGGGTGTTTCAAGATTCGGCGAGATTTTTTTGCGGAGGCGGTAGATCATCGATTCGAGTGAACGGTTGCCGTATTCGTCGTTTTGATAGCCGAGCCTTTCAAGCAGAACTTTGCGCGATACAGGCGTGTTTGGCGTTTCGGCAAGCGCATGAATGAAGATTTGCTCCTTTGATGTGAGGTGCAGTCTCTCGCCGCAGGGGGTAACCAGACGCCACTCTTCAGTACGAAGTACCCATACATGCGAATTTTCGGAATTTTTCGGCTTGATCACGGCATTGTCAGACAAGACAGCATTGTGCTCGGCAACTCTCATAAGGAGATTTTCCAGGGCTGCATCGAGCAACCGGAAGTTGACCGGCTTTGTCAGGTAAACATCGGCGCCAGCTTCATACCCCTCGATTCTGCGGTCAATCGAAGTATCGCCGGTCAGCAGAACGACACGGGTTGTTGAATTGGCGCGAATATATTTTGTGAGAACCAACCCGTTTTGATCTGGCAAACCGATGTCGATAATGGCCAGAGCAAATTGCTTCTTCTCGAATTCTCTGTAAAATTCGATTGCCGAACCGGCAAGAGCAACCTCAAATCCTTTTTTCACAAAATACTTGCTGATCATTTCACGGAAAGCAGGTTCGTCTTCCACAATGATGATCTGATTGAAAGAGGCCTCAGACTGAGTCATTATCGTCACTCCTCAAAAAATATATTCGTGATTATTACTTTGTATATTACGAAAGTATTCTCAAAATTTATAAGAATACGTTTCCTGATATTTTCTGATATTTCTCAACAACCGCCTGACAGCAGTGACTCGAAAATCCACGTAACAACAAAATTTAAAAAACGATAACACGCACACGCAACGCCGTTTCAGCTTCATCGCCGTGATCGCTATTTCAAAAAAAAGAAGCCGACAACCTTTATTGATGTCGGCCTCGGATAGCGCGTCGAACAATCGCGATACAACCATATCCCGCGTTCAACTATCTTCGTCTTTTCAATGCTTCGACGTCGTCGCGATCATCTTCGCTATCCGCGCTTCGAAATCGGCAAAGCGTTTGTCGAGAATCGCAAGCTGGCGCTGCTTCTCCTTCTCGTTCAGGAACGAGTATCGGATACTGTTGGCGGCGATTTCGCGGAGGCGGTCGTAGGTAATGCCATAACGCTGAACCATGTTCAGATAATCGTCGGTGAGATTGTTTCTCGACACGCCTTCATCATCGGAGGTGAGCACGACCGGCACTCCGTGATCGAGGTAGAGTCTGAAGGGATGTTCGCCATTCTTGACGCCGAGAATGAAATCATTGCTGGTCAGGTTGATCTCGACAGCAATCTTCTTATCGCGCATGAGAGACAACAATTCCGGCGCTTTGACCTCATAGCCAATATCGACGCCGTGCCCGATTCTGTCTGCTTGGGCGACCATGACGGCATCCGTTATATGGAATGTCAACTCTTCAGGCCGCACCATGCCGATGGTCAACTCGCCAGCGTGCATGGAGGTCTTGACGCCGGGAAACAGCTCCTTCATATACCTGAACATCTGCATGTGGAGACTGTAATCGCTCATGGCGGTCGGCGCGTTCTCCGCGTTGACGATATTCACGCCCACAACGAGATCGCTTTTGTCGGCCTCGCAGAAGGCGGTGTAAAGCGCCGAAAATACTTCCGCCGGAGAATCGTTTCGTGAAACGTAGCTCTGGAAGCGCAAAGTAAAGGTGTCATCATTGACGGCATCGGCGCACGATTTGACGCGGTCGTTATAAGAACTCATCCCTTTGGCAAAATTCGGATCGGGCTTGACGACGTTCTGGATGAAATTCTGGAAAACGCTCCGCAGTTGCGCAATATTGCCGCTGGCAACGGCGCTCCGTGCCTGGGCGTCGAAATCGGGATTGGTCACTTTATATCCCGGCGACACAAACATCTGCTCGATATACTGCACATTTTCAAGCTGCGCCCGGTTCTTCAGGATTTTCAATCCCTCGATGTAAAGCGCGCCGTCATATTTGAGGATGGTGGAGAAGTTGGCGAAGGTTCCGAAGAACTGAACGTCGGGAGCCGTCTGGTCATGGTAGTGATTGTAGAAATCCTTGTCTGACCACACCATAAAGAAATCGCTGAGCATTTTGTTATCGCTTCTCAGCTTGTCAACCGACAGGGTGTCTGGTAAGGTTTTCTGATAATCCGGATTGTTGTACTCTTTGGAGTCTTTGGGCCAGCGCAGAATAACCGAAAAGTCGCGCTTATTGATCCAGCAATTCTCTTTTTTGATGAAATCGAGATAGGTTTCCGCGTAGGTCGTTCCGGTGAAATGCTGATGCAGATCTCCACCCTTGGGCATCAGATTCAGGAACAGCCGCAATTCAGCGCCATGATCTCCGGCATCGGCGACAAGCCGGTTGAAGTACGCCTTGACCTTCGCATGGCTCGGGTCGTCTTTCGGAGAAGCACAGACGGCAGATGACCACGCAAAAAGTGCCAGAGCGCACAAAAGAGAGAGCGTTTTTCTGAGCATGATTTCGATAGTTGATGGTTAGGGGAAAATGACAAAACCACTTGAAACCAGCGACAAGGAACATTTCCTTCCGCCATGACCGATAACGGCGGAATGAACGAGAATCCGATGTTGGAAAGTTAACGCTGCCGGAAAGGAATACCTATTGAAAACAATACGCTACGATATGCTGAAGACCTCGCTGCATCCCGGAATTGTCAAGAACGGGCGGTCATGCAGACCAGATATCCGTGCGCAGGATGTTTCGTCACCGCGCCTGCTAACCGGTTCGTTCAACCAACTCGACGATCCGGCTTTATCTTGCGCCGTTTTCACTTTTCATGGCATCGAGTTCGAGAAAAAACAGGGTTGACATCGTAAAGGGATAGGCGAGGAAAAGATCGAGGATGGCGTTGAATCCGATGGCGACCGCCGGGATTCGCGGTAAAACCAGAAGCATCGGGAGCATTCCGGCGGTAAAGACTGCCGAGAAGAGAAAAAACACGAACTGGCACCAGAACACCTGGCCGAACTGAATCCTGAAAAGCGTCCGCGCATAGCCGATGGCAGCCATTCCGGAACGGTTGCGAAGCGATACAGCGATGAAGTAAAAAATGAAGATGGCGTAATAAACCGCTTCGCCCAGGCGAGGCACGAGCATGAGCAGAAGCAATCCGATGGCGAAAAGCGCCAGAATCGGCCCCAGCGAAAGCGCCGCGCCCAAGCGACTCAGCGCGTGACGAATCGCGGCGCTTCCGTCGATAGCGGCTCCCTTTGACGAAGCGTCGATGATTCTGGCAACGGCCATGGCAATCAGGCCGTTGAACACGAGCAGTTTGGCGGCAGAGAGCAACCGGGTGATCCACGCATTGTAAGCGCCCTGCCCGAAGATGAAGTAGGGAGGAATGAGCGATAAGGCGGCGTTTACCGGCACGGAAACCAGCAGAACAACCGTCGCAATGGCAACGAAGTTGAGGCGGTAAAGCCTCCAGCCTTGCGAAATGATCCGGCTGAGGTCGAACGGGTCGTGACTCTGGGCGTCGTTCATAGGTGAAATGATGTTTCCGTACAGGTTGTTTGAGATGGTATCGATCCCTTCCTGAGCGTTCCGGCGTTTTCAACATGCGCAGAGCGGCTCCCGAAAAATCCGGAAGCCGGTCAGCGCATACTTCCAGTCACTCCGCCCGTTCGAGCACTTCGGCGATGCGGCTTGCTGCCGCGCCATCCCATTTTTCGGGGATCAGCGTTTTGCCCACAGGTTTGCCTGAAAGGATCACCGAGGCGCGTTCGAGAATCTCTTCTGCGTCGGGAGCGATCAGCACGTTGGTGCCGAGTTCGACGGTCGAGGGGCGGGCGGTGCTCTGGCGCAGGGTGAGGCATGGCACGTTCATCACAGTCAGCTCGGCCTCGAACTCGACGCTGTCGGTCAGCACGAACGCGGAGTCCCGGAGCAGACGCAGCATGTCGATGTAGCAGGGCATGTCGATCATCCGCAGACCCGCAACGCCGCTCAGCGCCTCATCGGACGACGAGTAGCCTGGCAGCAGCACGGTCGCGGTGGCTGCGAGTGATTCGAGCACCTTGCATAGCAGGTCGCGATTGGCGGAGGCTTCCGGCTCGATCAGAACGGTGACAAACTTTTTCGGGGCGAGCGATAGCGCATCGAGCACTCTGGATTCGTTGGCCTGCGCCATGAGCGTCACGAGGCTGTCGATGGCCGTGTTGCCAACGAAGAGGATGCGCTCGTCGGCGAAGCCCTCGTTCATGAGGTTATACACTCCACTGTGCTCGCTGACGAAGTGGAGCGCGGCGACCGAGTCGATGACGAGGCGGTTGATTTCGCCGGATTCAGCGCGGTCGTAGCTGCGCAGGCCGGCGTCGAGGCTGATGACCGGGATGCCCATCTGCGCGGCGGCAAGTGCTCCGGCAAGGCTGGCGCTGTCGTGGCCGCCGGGCACGACGAAATCGGGTGCGAGTTCACTGAACAGCAGCTCGAAGGCGAGCATGAGTGATGCAGTTTGGCCAACCGGCGTGCCCGGCTCGGCCTCGATGACGCGGAGTTCATCCGACAAACCGAAGGCGGCGGCAAGCGCGTCATGCTCGGCGCGGCTGCCGGGCGTGAGTACGCGGACAAGCACCGGCTGGAAAATTCCTTTTTTTCTGAACGCGCTGACAAGCGGGGCGGCATGGAGAAACGCCGCGCGATCCTGGGCAATCAAGACTATTTTTTTCACGCCGAAAAGCTTTATTTACATTGAAATCGAAACGATAACGCTCAACACAGAGAATCCGCAAGCATGACCAGCAGACGACAATCAATCTCAAAAGCCGCATGGCGCGTGATGCTGTCGCTGGCCCTCTGGGGAACCTCCCTGCCGGATAATACGCTCTCCGCGGAAAATAAGAAAACGGTACTCGAACACGCCGATCTGATCGAAGGCGGCGAAAATCCCGGCCCCTCAGGGACGACCATTCCGTACCGCTCGGCAGTCGGCAACGTCAAGTTCCTGCACGGCGAAACGATTTTGCAGTGCGACCGCGCGACCGACTGGCCCGAAAGCGAGCGCATCGACCTCACAGGGCATATCGTCATCAAGGACAAAAGCATCGAAACGCGCGGCGACCGGGGAGTGTATCACACCGACCGCGAAACCGGGGAACTGACGGGCAACGTTCGCGGACGGGTGATTGAAGACAGCCTGGCCGTGAAATCGGCGCGAGCGACCTTCGACCAGAAAAAGAATGAACTCTGGCTTTTCAGCGACGCCGTCGCCTGGCAGCGTGGGCGGCAGCTCAGCGGCGATTCGATCCGGGTACATGTCCGCGAAATCGCCGGAAAAAAGAAGGTGGATGAAATCCAGGTCTTCGGCCACGCTTTTCTTGCGGCCAGGGACTCGCTGTCGAAATCGCCGACGCTCTATGACCAGCTCTCCGGCAAACAGTTGACGGCCAATATGGACGAACGATCCCGCCTGAAGAGGGTCACGGCGACCAAAAACGCCCGAAGCCTCTACCACATTTATGACGACAAGAATCAGCCCTCGGGCGTAAACTTCACCTCCGGCGACAAAATCCGCATGATCTTCGCCGAAGGCAAGCTCGACCGGATTCTCGTCACCGGCGGCGCGCTCGGCAAAGAGTACCCGAACTCCATGCGCAACGACCCGGAGATAAATCTGCCCGGTTTCCGCTTGCGTGACAAGGAGAGACCGGTTTTTGGGCCGTGAGTCGGACTGTTGCGAGGCAAAGGTCGTGCAGGAATACCAATCACCGAGGCATTGCGTAGGGGCTCTGTCTTAAACGCCGGGAGCGCCGAGCGCCTGCTCGGCAATGGAGCCGAAGGCTCCACATAATTTGACCTCAAAGCCTTTCAGGTATCAAGAGATAACGTCCCTCTGAATTATTAATTCAGCCATTAAAATTCTTAAAAAATTGCCCCGGACTTCAGTCCGGGGTATGCAGATAAGACAAAACTAATAAAGGCTTTAGCCTAATTGCTTACAACGATGGCAATAGCGATTGATTGTGCCTGGAGTAATAAATCGGCGATTTAATCCAAAAGATGCCGAGCAGGCGCTCGGCGCTCCCAGGGAAAACAATACCGCTAACGCAAAAAAGCCTTCCCGTTGGTCGAGAAGGCTTTTTGCTGTTCTATGAAATCACCGTACGCTTATTTCGCCAGAGGGCAGCTTCCTGAGCCGCATCCGCCGCCTGACTCGGAGCCTTTCGATGATTTGCTGCCGCAGTAGTCGGTGCTGTAGAAGCCCGAGCCTTTGAGCACGAAGCCGCCTTCGGCGCTGATGACGCGCTCGTATGCTTCCTCGCCGCACTTTGAGCACTTGGTGAGGGAGTTATCGGTCATGCGCTGAAAGACCTCTTCTTCAAATCCACAAGCGTTGCAGCGGTAATGATAGGTTGGCATATTCTTTTCCTCCGTTGGGAAT
Source organism: uncultured Chlorobiales bacterium (assembly GCA_903901395.1). GTDB lineage: Bacteria > Bacteroidota > Chlorobiia > Chlorobiales > Chlorobiaceae > Chlorobaculum. Next base: position 8,549 of record CAIUQW010000291.1, read on the forward strand.
CTATTCTGTGTATGTTGTTTTGGTAGCTTCGGGTCGCGAAAACCCTGCAATGTTGGACGCTGTATATAACTATATTTAATTTCAAAAAAAAGTTTCACCGGTGATCGTAAAAACGCGGGCGGTCGTACTCCGCGACATCAAGTACCGAGACCAGTCCAAAATCTGCCTGCTCCTGACCAGAGAGTACGGGCAGGTGTCGGTCATTCTGAAGGGCGGACGAAGCGCGAAAAGCCGCACCGGGCCGCTCTTTTCGCCGGGTAACGTCATTGACGCGGTGCTCTACAAAAAGGGCAATCGCGACATCCAGCTCGCCAGCGACGCCAGCCTCGTGCTCAGCCCGCTCTCCGAGTCGCCCGACCTCGAACGCTTCAGCGTGCTTTACCGTGTGCTCGACCTCGTCCGGTACGCCTCGGCTCATGAGGAAAAAAACGTACCGCTTTTCAACATCGTCGCCTCAGCAATTTACCGTCTTTGCACTGCCATCGACAACTTCCAGCCGATTCTCGCCTGGTTCCTCTTGCGCCTCGTCGGCGTCCTCGGCTTCACGCCGTCGCTCGAACGTTGCGTTTTCAGCAACCACGATCTGCTCGCCGACATCGAGGAGATGAAGCTCCGCGAGCTGCTCTTCGTGCACGATCCGGGAGGATTCGCTCTGCCGGGCACGGCCATCGTCAACGGCGTCTCGATTCTGTCGGTGCCACTCAGCCGCTACCGCTTCATCCGCACCCTCGCCGCCACGGGCAACGCGCCCTTGCCGGATGCGCCGCCGGACGAGGTGGCCGCCGTCTGCAATCTCTTGCAGGATTACTGCTCCCGCCACCTCGACCGGATGCCGCACCGCAAGCATCTCGACATCCTCTCGCGCCTTGCTTCGGCATGAGATCGGCAAGCGGGAAGCGGCTTTCAATCTTCGCTTCAATTTTCTATCTTGACCAGTTATTTATCAAATCATCACACCTCGACAAATTCAAACCGAACGATTCGACATGCCTGTACTC
>CAIUQW010000292.1 GCA_903901395.1 uncultured Chlorobiales bacterium
GTAGGGGCGCACGGCGTGCGTCCTTCAATGAAAAAGAAAACCTTATCATCTATCCCAACGTCCCGTGTGAGTCCCACAAGTCCCATTAAACGCAATTCCCCATCACTTTGAGGAACAACGAACTATATTGCCATTAACCAAAGCATAACCACTAAACCGAACCACTGTGATACCACGTTACTCGCCGAAGGACATTTCGGCAATCTGGAGCGATGATGCAAAATTCGAGCGCTGGCTGCAACTGGAAATCGCCGCCGTCGAAGCGCGAGTCGAGGCTGGCGTCGTTCCTTCGGACGCGCTTTCAACCATCAAGGAGCGGGCGAAATTCAACGTCGAGGAGATTCTCGTCATCGAAAACGAAACGAAGCATGACGTCATCGCCTTTCTGACGAATGTCGCCGGTTACGTCGGCCCCGATTCGCGCTACATTCACGAGGGACTGACTTCGTCGGACGTGGTCGATACCTGCCTGGCGATGCAGATGCGCGACGCGGGCAAGATCATCGTGGCCGACATCGAGTCGCTCATCGAGGTGCTCGCAAAGAAAGCGGTCGAGCACAAATACACCCTCCAGATGGGCCGCACGCACGGTATCCACGCCGAGCCGACCACCTTCGGCCTGAAGCTCCTGCTCTGGCACGAGGAGATGAAGCGCAACCTGGAGCGCATGAAACGGGCGTTGGAGATCATCTCCGTCGGTAAAATTTCGGGCGCGGTCGGCACCTACCAGCACCTTTCGCCGGAGATCGAGGCCGCCGTCTGCCAGAAGCTCGGCCTCACGCCGTCACCAATTTCGACGCAGATTTTACAGCGTGATCGCCACGCGGAATACGCCACGACGCTCGCCATTGTCGCCTCGTCGATCGAGAAGTTCTCGACCGAGCTGCGCCACTTGCAGCGCACCGAGGTTCGCGAAACCGAGGAGTTTTTCAGCAAGGGGCAGAAAGGCAGCTCCGCCATGCCGCACAAGCGCAACCCGATCACCTTCGAGCGCCTGACCGGCCTGGCCCGCGTGGTGCGCTCCAACTCCATCGCCGCCATGGAGAACGTCGCCCTCTGGCACGAGCGCGACATCTCGCACTCCTCGGTCGAGCGCGTCATCATGCCCGACTCCACCATCGCGCTGGTGTACATGCTGCGCACCTTCCGCGACTCGGTCGAAACGCTCCTCGTCTATCCGGAGCGCATGGAGCAGAACTTCGACACCTCCTACGGCCTGACCCTTTCGCAGACGCTGCTGCTGGCGCTCACCGGCAAGGGACTCACCCGCGAGGAGGCCTACCGCCTCGTGCAGCGCAACGCCATGAAGAGCTGGGAAGAAAAGGTGCAGCTCAAGGCGCTGGTGCTTCAGGACAGCGAGATTCTCGAACACATCTCCGCCGAAGAGATCAACACGCTCTTCAGCCCGGAGACCATTCAGGGCAAGCTCAAGAACAGCGTGGATATTATTTTCGCGCGGAACGGGCTGTGAGCTGAAGTGGACGTTGTGAACTGAAGAGAGAAGAGGCAGGCTGGTGTTGCGAAATACCAGCCTGCTTTTTTGCTTTTCAGAAGAGGGTGAGCTGGTCACTCGTCGGAGGTTGCGAGCCTTTGCGGAACTCACGGTAGCGGTTGACCAGCGCGTTGGTCGAGGCGTCATGGCTTTCGACAGCTTTGTCGGACTCAAACTCCGGCAGGATCGCCTTGGCGAGCTGCTTGCCGAGTTCGACGCCCCACTGGTCGAAGGAGTTGATGTTCCACACCACCCCCTGCACGAACACCTTGTGCTCGTAAAGCGCGATGAGGCTGCCGAGGTTGAACGGCGTCAGCTCGTCGAGCACAATGGTGTTGCTCGGGCGGTTGCCGGGGAACACCTTGTGCGGCAACAATTTGGACAGCTCCGCGCCCGAAACGCCA
>CAIUQW010000293.1 GCA_903901395.1 uncultured Chlorobiales bacterium
CCAGTACACTATGTCTGCAATTCAGAGAATATTGGGAATCGTCTGGGCCGCGCTCGGCGTCGGCATCATTCCGCTGGCCGTCATGCGCGCCATGGCGGAGATCGCCAAAAAACCCAGCGAAGAGAACTGGATCTTCTGGTCCATCGTGCTCGTCGTGCTCATGCCGATCATCGCCTTCAGTCTGATCACCTTTGGCGTTTTCGCGCTCAAAGGTGAATACGACTCTGTCGACTGAACGGTAACCGAAAAAACCAAACAAAAAAGGCGCGGTAAATTCCGCGCCTTTTTTGTTTTTGAAGAAAAAGGATTCAAAGGACAGCAGAGACAAGAAGGACATAAATGTTTTATTTGTCCTTGGCGTTCTTTGAGTCCTTGTTGTCTTTTATTGATACACTTCACCATGACCACCACCCAGTCACCACCCAACAGCGCTCTTGCCGAAAAACTCGCCACGCTGCCGACTTCGCCGGGCGTGTACCGCTTCAGCAACGAGGCGGGCACGGTGATTTACGTCGGCAAGGCGCGGAATCTGCGCAACCGGGTGCGCTCATACTTCAACAACCAGGCGAAGCAGTCGGGTAAAACCGCCGTGCTGGTGAGCCATATCGCCTCGCTCGACGTCATCATCACGTCGTCGGAGGTTGAGGCGCTGATTCTCGAAAACAACCTCATCAAAGAGCTGAAGCCGCGCTACAACGTCAGCCTCAAGGATGACAAAAGCTATCCGTGGCTGGTGATCACCAACGAGCGCTTTCCGCGAATCTTCCTCACCCGCCAGGTGCGGCGCGACGGCTCGCTCTACTTCGGCCCATACACCGAAGCCTCGCAGCTGCGGCTCATCCTCGATCTGATCGGCTCGATCTTTCCCGTGCGAAGCTGCAAGTTCAAGCTGACCGAGGAGGTGGTGGCGGCGAAAAAGCACCGGGTCTGCCTCGACTACCACATCCACAAGTGCAAAGGGCCGTGCGAGGGGTTGCAGTCGGAAAAGGAGTACGACGCGATGATCCGCGAGATCGTCACGCTGCTCAAGGGCAAGACCTCGGCGCTCGCGCGTGACCTCACCGCCGAGATGCAGAAAAAGGCGATGGCACTGAAGTTCGAGGAGGCCGCCGCGCTCAAGGCGCAGATCGAGGGGCTGAAGCGTTACGCCGAGCGGCAGAAGGTGGTAAGTGCTGAAGCGATCGATCGCGATGTCTTCGCGGTGGCGGCGGGCGAGGACGATGCCTGCGGCGTGGTGTTCCGCATCCGCGAGGGCAAGCTGATCGGCTCGCGCCACATCTACTTCACCAACACGGGCAGCACTCCCCTGCCGAACCTGCTGGCGTCGTTCATGGAGCACTACTACCTCGAAACTCCCGATCTGATTCCGCAGGAAGTCATGCTTCAGGCGGAACTGCCGGAGGAGGAGGCCGAATCGCTCCGGGAGCTGCTTTTGTCGCGCCAGAGCGAGCGGCGGCAGGTGCGCTTCACCGTGCCACGCATCGGCGAGAAGGCGCATCTCATCGCGATGTGCCTCGAAAACGCCGAGCACCATCTGCATGAGTTCATGGTGCAGAAAAAGCTGCGGGGCGAAGTGGCGCGAAAATCGCCCGCGCTCGAATCGCTCCAGCAGGTGCTGCATCTGGAGCGCTTGCCCGAGCGGATCGAGTGCTTCGACAACTCGCACTTCCAGGGTACGGATTACGTCAGCTCGATGGTCACCTTCGTTTCAGGAAAGCCGAAAAAGTCCGATTACCGCAAGTTCAGGCTGAAAAGCTTCGAAGGTTCGGACGACTACGCCGCCATGCGCGAAGCGGTCACGCGCCGCTACGGCGGATCGCTCGCCGGGGAGCTGCCCATGCCCGATCTGGTGCTGATCGACGGCGGCAAGGGGCAGGTGAACGTCGCTTGGCAAACGTTGCGGGAGCTTGGCCTCGACCTGCCGGTGGCAGGCCTGGCCAAGCGGCTCGAAGAAATTTACGCGCCAAACGAGCGCGACCCGTACAATCTCCCCAAAACCTCGCCCGCCCTCAAGCTTTTGCAACAATTGCGCGACGAGGCGCACCGCTTCGCAATCACCTACCACCGCAAATTGCGCTCGGACAGGACAATCCGCACGGAGCTGACCTCCATCAAGGGGGTCGGCGAAAAGAGCGCCGAAAAGCTGCTCAAGCACTTCGGATCGGTGGAAAGCGTCTCGAAAGCTTCGCTCGACGAACTTGCCGCCATCGCCGGAAGCAAAACCGCCGAAAGCATTTACCGCTATTTCAACGGCGACGGCCTTTCCGAAGCCTGAAAGAACGGCCCGCCAAAACGCTTTTTTTGAAAAATTCTGCTATATTGATGATGTTCTAATGATCGTGAAATTTGCACGAACCGGAGTGTATGAGTTTGCTTGATTTCTTTGATGACAACTTCCAGAACCAGTCGGCTGGTTTCTTCCCGAACAGGCCCGAAGGAACGGCTGACCCCGATTCTATCCACGATCCCGAAGAACTCCTCGACCTTATCGCCCAGCTCAACGAGGATGGACTTCACGAGAAGTCGCTCGTCGCGGCTCGCAGGCTCGAAGAGATCGCCCCTTTCAACGCGGAGACCTGGTTTCACCTCGGTAACAGCCTGACCCTGAACGGACTTTTCGAGGAGGCGCTCGAAGCGTTTCAGCGCGCCGTGCTGCTCAGCCCCGCTGACAGTGAGATGACCCTGAATCTCGCCCTTGCCTGGTTCAACACAGGCAGGCTCGAAGAGGCGCTCGAAGAGATCGAGGGGATAGTCCCCGACTCTTCCATAGAAAAGGATACCTTTTTCTATCACGGCCTCATTCTGCAGCGGCTCGAACGCTTCGAGGAGGCGGAAAAGCATTTCGAGCGGACGCTCAAGCTCGATTCCGAGTTCGGAGAGGCATGGTACGAACTGGCCTACTCACAGGACATTCTCGGCAAGCTCGATGAAAGCCTCGTCGCGTACGACAAGTCGATCGATCTCGACCCGTACAATATCAACGCCTGGTACAACAAGGGGCTGGTGCTGAGCAAGCTCAAGCGCTACCAGGAGGCGCTCGATGCCTACGATATGGCGCTCGTCATCGCGGACGATTTCAGCTCCGCGTGGTACAACCGCGCCAACGTGCTGGCAATTACCGGAAGGATCGAGGAGGCTGCCGAAAGCTATTCGAAAACCCTCGAAATCGAGCCGGACGACATCAACGCGCTCTACAACCTCGGCATCGCCAAGGAGGAGCTGGAGCAGTACGCCGAGGCAATCGCCTGCTACGAACGCTGCATCGAGCTGAACCCGGAGTTCGCCGACGCATGGTTCGCGCTTGCCTGCTGCTTCGAGGCCATCGAGCACTATGAAGCCTCGCTCGCGGCCATCGGCCACGCGCTCGTGGAGATGCCGGAGTGCATCGAATATCTTCTGCTCAAGGCGGAGATCGAGTACAACCTCGGTCGCCTCGACCAGTCGCTCCTGACCTACGAAAAGATCATTCCGATGGAGCCGGACAGCCCTCAGATATGGCTCGACTACGCCATGGTGCTGCGCGAAGCCGGAGCAATGGACGAATCGATTCACGCGCTCGAAGAGTCGATCTCGCTTCAGCCGCTCTCGGCGGAGGCGCATTTCGAGATTGCCGCGACCTATTTTGCCATGGGCGACAACCAGAGCACCCTCAAGGCGCTCAGCAAGGCTTTCAAGATCGATCCTGACAAGAAGCAGCTTTTCCAGAGTACCTTCCCCG
>CAIUQW010000294.1 GCA_903901395.1 uncultured Chlorobiales bacterium
ACGGCGTCAACGACGCTCCTGCGCTGAAGCGGGCGGACATCGGCATCTCGATGGGCATCTCCGGCACCGAAGTGTCGCGAGAAGCGTCGGCCATGACGCTGCTCGACGACAACTTCAGCACGATCGTGGCGGCCATCGAGGAGGGGCGCGGCATCTACGACAACATCAAAAAATATCTCACCTACCTGCTCTCGTCGAACATCGGCGAACTCGGTCTCATGGCTGGAGCGACCCTCTTCGGCATTCCGCTGCCGCTCACGGCGGCGCAGATTCTCTACGTCAACCTCGCCACCGACGGTCTTCCGGCGCTCGCCCTCGCCGTCGATCCCGCCGAACCCGGCATCATGAAGCGCCCGCCGAACGATCCGAAAAAGGGAATCTTCTCGCGCTCCGTCATGGCGCTGATGCTTGCGGGCGGCATCTGGTCAACGCTGGTGAACCTGGCGCTTTTCGAATGGTCGCGCCACTCGGGCCGAAGCCTGAAAGAAGCGATGACTATGACCTTCGTCTCGCTCGTGCTCATCCAGTTCTTCAAAGCCTACAACTTCCGCTCGGAAACGGAGCACGTGTTCACGAACACCTTCACGAACAAATGGCTCAATCTTGCCATTCTCTGGGAACTCATCATGCTCGCGGCGATCATCTACGTTCCCGCGCTGACTGCGCCATTCAGCACCTTCGCAATGCCGCCCGAAGACTGGCTGATCGTAATTTGCGGCGCATTGTCTGTCGTACCGGCGATCGAAGCGGTCAAATGGCTGATCCGAAGCGGGCGGCTCGGCAGTTGAGATGCAAAAAGCTTGCCTGCCAAGTATTTCTGCATTGTCTCGAGATATACAGATACTGCTGTTTTATTCTTGATTCCCGCCCTCATGAAAACAGTAGAGAACAAATCGATTATTTCCGCCATCATTACCTGAGTGTTCGGCGGATTCGGTTCTAAAAAAATGCCTTTGTTGTGATCTGCCTCCGTCGATAAGCAACCAGTTTCGCCGTCGGCTCATGAAGATGAATATCATTCCATCACGTTCAAGGGCAATGGAAATATTGGCACAAATATGGGTGACAAAAAAACACTAAAGTTCAGCTCCACCAATGATACAACATCTCTTCAGGTTTTCCGGGCTGAAATCATTTCGTTGTTCGTAGCAATCGTACTCTTTCTCTTGTTTGACCTGATTGCAGCAACAAAAGAAAGCGCACCCATCAACATGGATCGCAGCAGCGGTGTTATCGCAACTTGTCGGGATATCACTGTGTACTATTGGGCGACGTCAAGGCAGTACAATTAGTTAAGGAAAATCATCCAGAATCAGGATTGGAATGCAACAGAAAAAAATCCTGCTTTCAGAAAAATGGTACGAGCCGTTCATAGCGGCAATAAACTTTACCCCCTGATCGTTCACCATTTTCCGGTGTCCTCTCAGGGGGCAAATATCTATAGCCTACGTCGTCAATATCATTTCCTCTCGACCATCGGCCTTCGTCACGGCTGTTTATCTGAGCTTCGGGGTGCCGCCGGGGAAGATGTTGAGCATTCTCGTTTTGGCGACCGGTCTTGATCTCATGTCGCCATTATCAGACGCTGCTTTCGCGCCTCCGCTGGCGATACCGGCGCGGCTGTATGTTTCAAATGGAGCGAGTCTCGGGCCTCCGCCAACAGGAGAACCGGATGGCTTGCTTGCTACGGCGGGCTTTGGCTTCGGGCTGCTGGCCACAGCGGGTTTCGGTTTCGGGCTGGCGCCGGGAGGCGTATCGGATGGCTTGGCTGCAACGGCTGGTTTCGGTTTCGGGGAACCGCCCGCAGGCGTGTTGGCTTGCTTTTCTGTTTTGGCGGGTTCCGTTGGCTGAGTCATGATAACCTCCTTGAAAAATGGTTTATGGTCGGAAAATCAAGGCGAATTGCGGTTGAGTCAAGGAAAAAAGTATTGAAAGACAATGGCGAAATAAATGATCCGAAATGGCACTTGCGACGTAAATCTCAAAAAATAAGATACTTACAGCTTTGCAACGGGATGGGCGAATCAGCGTTTGTCGGTGATGACTATCGGCTCGGAACGGCTTGTCGGGTACAGCTCGTGACCAGAATTCACTCTTTTTTCAGATGTAAACAGAGAGCTGTAGCGCTGAAAATACAAAAAATCCGTGAAGCCTGGAAATCGTAAGTCGTGTGATTATGCATGTTGACGCGGTTTGTTCGTCGCGAAAAACGGTATCGTTGAGAAGGGGAATCCGCATCGAATGACCGTTTGTCTCGCGGGTTATCGATCCCGAAACTCCCGTCGTCCGATGTCGTATCAGTTCCGAAGTCGATCGGAAAGCGTTTTTTTTGATTGGCGCGGGTTGATAACTTTCGGGAGCAGTGATTTCTGCTGAATCTTCTCATCGTCAACCGCTTATGAGGCAGCTCAATCGGAAACTTTTGCGTGATCTTCTGCACATGAAAGGGCAGATGCTGGCCGTCACGGCGGTGGTGGCGTGCGGCATCGCCATGTTTGTGTCGATGAGCAATGTGAAGTATTCGCTTGAAATGACGCGGGCCGATTACTACAGCCGCTTCCGGTTTGCCGACCTGTTCGTGCAGCTCAAGCGCGCACCGGAGTTCACGCTCGACGCGGTGCGGCGCATTCCGGGCGTGGCGACCGTCGCGCCGCGCATCGTGACCAACGTGACCATCGATGTGCCCGGCCTCGACGAACCGGCGACGGCGCAGCTTGTCTCCCTGCCCGACCGGGGCGCGCCCGCGCTGAATGGCGTCTACATCGCCGAGGGGCGGATGATCGACCCGTCGAGGTCGGAGGAGGTGATCGCGAGCAAGCCTTTCATGAAGGCCAACCGGCTCAAACCCGGTGACCATATCGGCGCGGTGATCAATGGGCGGTGGAAGCGGCTCCTGATCGTGGGCGTCGGTCTTTCGCCGGAGTACATTTACGAGGTGCAGCCGGGGGCGTTTTTCCCTGACAACCGCCGCTTCGGCATCTTCTGGATGAGCCGCAAGGCGCTCGAATCGGCGCTCGACATGAGTGGCGCGTTCA
>CAIUQW010000295.1 GCA_903901395.1 uncultured Chlorobiales bacterium
AGACCTTCAGCGTCGATTCGAAGTAATCCGCCATCTCGCGTTCCACGGTGATTACGCCAGCGTCGTAGGCCGGAATGCCGTATTCGGAGACGAACCTCGCGGCGCGATCTTCCGGGAACTCCGGCAGCTCCTCGCGCATCCGGTGCATCATGCCGTCGTCCACCAGCACCGGCACGAGGTCGGGATCGGGGAAGTAGCGGTAGTCGTGGGCGTGCTCCTTGCCGCGCATCGAGCGCGTTTCGAGCTTGTCAGCGTCCCACAGGCGCGTCTCCTGCACGATCACGCCACCGCCCTCGATCACCTCGATGTGGCGCTTCGCTTCGTACTCGATGGCCCGCTCGACATTGCGGAACGAGTTCATGTTCTTGATCTCGGTGCGGGTGCCGTACTCGGTCGCGCCAACCGGCCTGACCGACACGTTGGCGTCGCAGCGCAGGCTGCCCTCCTCCATGTTGCCATCGGAAATACCGAGGTACTTGACGATCTGGCGCAGCTTTTGCAGGTAGGCCGAGGCCTCTTTCGGCGTGCGCATGTCGGGGTAGCTCACGATTTCGAGCAGCGGCACACCGCAACGGTTCACGTCGATGTAGGTGTCGTCGCCGATGTCGTGGATCGACTTGCCCGCATCCTCCTCGATGTGAATCCTCACCAGGCGAATATCCTTGCGCCCCTCTTCGAGATCGATGTGGAGCATCCCCTCCGAGCAGATCGGCTCCTCATACTGCGAAATCTGGTAGCCCTTCGGAAGGTCGGGATAGAAATAATTCTTCCTCGCCAGAATCGAGTGGCGGGCGATGGTGCAGTTGGTGGCGAGGCCCAGCTTCACGGCGTCCTCCACCACGCGGGCGTTCAGCACCGGCAAAGCGCCAGGCAAGGCCAGGCAAACCGGGCACACGTTGGTGTTGGCCGATTTGCCGAACTTCGCGGAGCAGCCGCAAAATGCCTTGCTTTCTGTATTGAGCTGACAGTGAACCTCAAGGCCCACGACAATTTCATAATTCATCAGAAAAAGAGATAGTGAAAAAAACCTTGTCGAATGCCGGTCAAATCAATGAAACGGCTTGTAACTGAACTTCTGCCCGCCGACGGTAAGCTCGCCCATGATACCCGCGTTCGGCATGGCGAAAACCGCGACGCCGTTCGAGTAATCGGTATTGGTGGCCATGCCCGCCTTGACGATCACAACGCCAAACTGTGCGCTCAACTCGTAATTCCCTTTGGTGAAATCTTCAAGCGCAGAGCGATCCTTGAAGAAAATGATCTCGGAAAACGACTGCCCGCCCAACTGCGGCCCCACATTGACCATCGTTATCGTAGAGTGGCCGATGGGGGTTCCCTGCTCGTACACCACCCCCTTGCCATGCCCTCCGCCGAGGATCATGAAGCCGCCCTTGTAAATATCGGAAAAGACCGCGTAACCGTAAGCCCTTGAAAAGAAACGATCAAGGGACGGATCGACTCTCTTGAACTCCGCGATTGTCCGCTCGGCATTCTGCTCGTCAGCCGGATCCCAGCCCGCGCGAGCCGTTCCAAACAACATCGTCACCGCCGCCAATGCAATCAGCAGCGCCCGCATCAAATGTACCTTCTTCATCATGGCAACCGTTTTTTCGTTGGATAATAAAATCAAACCGGCAAAAAGTTGCAACGCAACGCCAGCTTGCAATGTACGATTTTCCAGCCTGAAAACCCGGAGCGCGTTATGGCGCAAAAAGCTGGAACCTCGCTGAGTGTTTGACGGCAGAACAGGGGAGATTCTTTCGGCAGGAAGCGCCGTCCGGACAGTTTTCCGAACGGCGCTTGTTGCGGCCTCCGCGACGACACATTCATCGAGACGGTTCCGCGCGTCAATCAGGCAGGCTCATGCGATAAACTCGGGTTGAAATAATTGGGCAGGGTAATCGTAACCCACGGGTCGCCATAATATCCGTAATGGCTGGTGATCACCTTGCTTTTCAGCTCGCATAACGATATGCTTCCGTGAATCTGAATGGATTTCCACTTATCGTTCTCAACATAATTTGGAAATGTAACCTTGTAGAGGTCACTTCCAGGAGCTCTGAAATCGATGATTTGTTGCGCTTTCGTTTTATTGATGAGTTTGTCAGTATTATTTTTCGCTTCATTCATAGCAGTCAACAGTTCATAATTCAACTCATCGTATCGCCACTGGATATCATTAAACGTGCCTCCAACCAGTCCCGCGATCCAGTCATTCATGGCAGTCAGCCGCATCTCCGGAGATATGTTACCGTTGGTGACGATCAAGAGATCGGGATTGCTTTCTCTTTGGGGTGCGAAATAATAACCTGCAGGGCAGTTCTTGTCATCTGTACCTGGATAGTTAGCGCTTTTTTTGTCATAGGTGGTTTTGTCTATATAACCTTTTTCATCCGTATTGATCGACGGCACTTTTTGCTCTGCCGTACTATTGTAGGTATCGACAAGCGTTTGGTTGAATTTGTAATAAGCGACAGGATAGTTACTATCACTTTCCCTGACGATCATACCGTTTACAGGGGCTGTTTTTTGATTATTTTTAATAAATGTTTTATCCAGACCGGCTTTTGTCAATGCTCGTAAATACGGCGACTTTTTGTCAAAATAGTCGAAATACGGGAAATTATTGTCGCTTATGCTCTTTCCGGCTTCAATGAAGCAGGCTCGACCTGACTGACCGTCTGCCGCAGGGTAGAGCCATGATACCCCACGATTTTCATTTTTTACAAGGTCTATCAGATCATTCATTGTCTTGCCGTATTGTACACTGTGCCTGACCAGACCCAATGAGTTAAAGCCAGGACTTAACGGAGAGCACATTTTCGAAGGATTCATGTCTGTTCCGGCGGCGACGCCATTGAGATTCATTGCGGTGACACTGCCAATGAATCCCGGCGCAGTCTGGCTGACCACTGGAACAGCTTTCGGATCATCGGGATTGTAGATGATCATACAGGCAGCATCTTGAAAAACGCCAGCCGTCGAAAACATGAAATCTCTTCCAAAGAAATGTTGGCCTTTTTCTACTGCACTTCCTTTTATGGAAAAGGCATTGCACATAATTGGCACCTTGAATTGGTCGGCTTTTTTTTCTAATTTTATTCCTATCCATCTGGTTATTTCATTTATGATATCTATAATTTCCCCGCTATAAATATTAGCGAGCAGAATATCTATTCCGAAGTTGAGTGCATAAAGGCTATCTGATAGTTTTTCGCATTGTTTTTCTCCCTTGATAGTAATCAACCCTCTATGCAGCCCTCCTATTTCGTCTTGATATTGTTGTGGTATATCTGGCTTGATAAGTTTCTTATAATTCATGCAAGTCCATCTGAGGGCATCGGTTATAGCTTTCTTTATTTTTTCGTTTGGGGCTTTATGAATGAAGTCAGGAATGATGTTGTTCAGATATTTATATGTCATATCGTGCACATCATCTGCCGCCATTAATCCGATTAAATAACCCATCCCATAATAACTGCCTTCAACGTAAAATGCTTTTTTGTGTCTTTCTTTGCCGTTGATGGTCATCGATTTTGGCATATGTACTGCCATAACACCAGTTGACACTATGCCAGTGTCGTCAGTGACCTGAACCCGTCCATCATCGAATACCTGTATTGCGGTATCTCCTGATACGCGGGAAAGAAAATTCTGGTCATTCCTGAGATTCTGAACCGCGAACTGATCGTTTTTGAAGGCGGTGGTAATCTTCTCGATGGTTGTATTCTTCATGTGGCACCTCCTGTTTGCGTGGTTGGGGAAATTGGGGCACTGCAAGTAACGGTACTACAAATTATATAACGTAATGTAATAAATGTTTCGAATATGTGGCGCTTTTTTGACGTATGCGAGAGGTGACGTTCCGTTTCGCTATATTGCAAATGTTTCGCCGGAGCGCTGTTCCCCGGACATTTCAAGGCGTTCCATCTCCTGCCATCACAACCTTTTACGAGTTATCGATGAGCACTGCGTTTCAATACGATGTTTTTCTGAGCTACAACAAGGCGGACAAGCCTCGCGTGCGGGCGCTGGCTGGGCGGTTGCGTTCGGCGGGGTTGCGGGTGTGGTTCGACGAGTGGATCATCAAACCCGGCGACGACATTTACCTCGCCATCGAACGCGGGCTGGAGGCGGCGCGCGTGCAGGTGCTCTGCCTGTCGCCCGATGCGCTGGGGTCGGAGTGGGTCGCGCTCGAACGCAGCACGGTGCTCTTCCGCGACCCGACGAACCAGGGCCGCCGCTTCGTTCCGTTGCTGCTTTCCGATTGCGTTTTGCCCGACACGCTGAGGCGGTACAAGTACGTGGATTTCCGGGAGGAGGCAGAAGGCGCGTTCGACGAGCTGGTGGATGCGTGTCGGGATGCGATGGACGTTTTGCCTGGATCACAGAAAGAGTCAGAAAAGCCGGAACCTATACAAAGGAAGAAGCCATTAAAACCAAAATCCGAGCCGATTGCCGTACTTGAGCGTACACTCAAAGGGCACTCAGGAGATGTCAAAGACATAACTGTTAGTTCAGATGGGAGATGGGCAGTTTCTGGATCAAGGGACAAGACAGTCAGAATTTGGGATTTGGGAACAGGGTTTTGTGTAAAAACTCTTGAAGCATCGTCTGTAGTGGGGAATTTTCTTCTTGAACCGTCGATAGAAAGTGTAGCAATTACCCCGGATGGAAAAAGTATTGTTGGGGCTTCATACGATACTAGAGTATTGATTTGGAGGAGAGATGAACCCGGGTTGCCGATTGAATGCAAAGGACATACGAATGTGGTTTGGTCAGTTGGCTTGTTACATGCTGGCGAGAGAGCGCTTTCCGTATCGTATGATCAATCACTTCGTTTGTGGGATGTTGCTACCGGAAAACAGCTACAGGTTATAACTGGTAGCAATTCTCCCATTTACAGCTTGGCAATTACGAGTGATGGGAAACGAGGGGTTTCTGGGCATTATGATGGGACACTACAAGTTTGGAATCTCGAAACATATACGAGCATTAAAGAGCTGGCAGGCCACAAAAAAGGCATTGTGTATTCAATCAAAATAACCCAGGATAGTCGGTTCATTGTTTCGGGATCAGAGGATAAAACAATTAAGATATGGGACTTAGATGCTGGTACCTGTATCGGAACATTGGAAGGCCACGAGAGGGCGGTATATTCTGTCGCCATTTCTCCTGATGGCGTTTTGATTGCCTCAACAGGATTTATTGATGAAACTGTTCGTTTGTGGGATTTGAAATCCGGCGTTTGCTTGCGGGTGATCAAGGTCAACTTATTCCCAGTATCTGTTGCTTTTAGTCCCGAAGGCACCCGACTTGTTGTTGGCACTACAGATGGTACTATCTTCGTTTACCGACTCAACGGAATCCACCCTACTCCGTCCGCAGAAACCACCCGCCGTTACGTCAACGCCAAAGTCGTCCTTCTCGGCGAAGGGACGGTGGGGAAGACTTCGCTGGCGCATCGGTTGATCGAGGACAGGTATGTCATAAAAGATCGCACGCATGGCATGAATGTTTGGCCGCTGCCGTTGCCGCCGTCGCCGGATAGGTCCATCGACTGCGAGGCGCTGCTTTGGGATTTGGCGGGGCAGGAGGATTATCGGTTGATTCACCGGCTGTTTCTCGACGAAACGGCGCTGGCGCTGCTGCTCATCAATCCGCAGAGGGACGATCCGTTTGCCGAGGCGGGCGACTGGCTCAAGGCGCTCGATACGGCTGCCGATAATCACGCATCGAAACGCGCCGCCAAAAAGCTGCTCCTCTTTTCGCAGATCGACGTTGGCGGCATGAAGGTCGGCAACGCCAAGATCGACCGATTCATTCAGGAGCACGGCTTCAAGGCGTGGCTGGAAACCAGCGCCAAGACCGGCGAGAACTGTTCGGACGGGGCCTGCGGCGGCACTCCGTCGAAGCTGAAACAGCTCATCGCCGAGAGCATTCCGTGGGACAAACTGCCGTGGACGGCCACGCCGCGCCTGCTCGCCGAGCTGAAGAGCGCCCTCCTGAAGATGCGCGACACGGCGGACATCCGGCTGATGCGCTTCGCCGAGCTGGCGCAACGGCTCGAACAGGCGTTGCCGGGCGAAACGTTCGGTGAATCCGAGGTGCGCACGGCGGTGACGCTGCTGGCGAACCACGGCCTTGCGCAGGCGCTGAAGTTCGGCGACCTCGTGCTCTTGCAGCCCGAGCTGCTGAACGGCTACGCCGGGGCGATTATCCGCGCGGCCCGCGCCCACCGAGACGAGATCGGCTGCGTGCTGGAGGCGAGCATCTACGATCCGGCGTTCGACTTCACTGGCGTTGACCGGCTGCCGCGCCCGGATGAAGAGCTGCTTCTGCGGGCGATGGTGCAAACTTTCCTCGACCACTCCCTTTGCATTGCCGAGGAAACCCCGCAAGGTCGTCAACTGGTCTTCCCCTCGCAGTACCGGCGCGAGCGCGACATCCCGAAGGAGCCGGACGTGTTCGTCTCCTACACCTTCAACGGCGAGTGGCAGACCATCTGGACGACGCTCGTGGTGCGCCTCTGGTACGGTAACGAGTTCGCGCACAGGGAGTTATGGCGCAACGCCGCCGAGTTCTCATCCAGCCGCGGCCATCTGCTCGGGCTGAAGATCGACAACCGGCAGGGCGAAGGCGAAGCGACCATCAGCCTCTTTTTTGATCTTCAGACGCCGGACGACCTGAAGGTGATCTTCATCGAATACGTCCACCGCCATCTCGCCCGCTACGGCAGCAACGTCACGCGCGACCGGCGCTATATCTGCGCTTGTGGCAAACCGGTTCTGGATCACGAGCAAGTCCGCGAGCGGCTCGCATCCGGCAAAACCTTTATCATTTGCCAGAAGTGCGACGAGAGAGTCGAGCTGATCGACTTCATCGAACAGCGTCTGAAAAGCGATCCAGTCGCGCAGAAGATTTTTGCGATGGAGGAGCGGGCGACACGGGAACTCGACAACCAGGCGCTGGAGCAAATCCTGATCGGCCACATGATGGCGACCTGCGGAGAGGCGAATCAGGTGTTTCGTCCGACCAGCATGTTCGACTACGGCATCGACGGCGAGGTGGAGTTCAGGGACAACGACGGCAGGCCGAGCGGCAAGAAAATCTACGTGCAGCTCAAGAGCGGCAACTCCTATCTGCGCACCCGCCGGAGCGACGGCTGCGAAATCTTCGACGTGAAGAACGACCGCCATCTCAGCTACTGGCTCAACCAGCCGGTTGACGTCTGGCTCGTCATCCGCCAGACCGACGAACGAACCAGCGATCAAAGCATTCGCTGGATGAACGTCACGAAGTATCTGAAAAATCGGAAAGACAAAAAGAGCCGCCAGATCGTCTTCGACGGCGAACCGCTCACGATGGAAGCCATCTGGAGGCTCCGCGACAACTATTTTCCTAGGAGATACTGATCGCGACAGTTGAGCTATCCGTCCTTCAGCGCCTTGCGGTACACTTCGAGATCGTCGTCGGTATAGCAGCAGAAGATTACCTCGTCGATGCTGCTTTCATGCTCCAACTCAGCCTTGACTGTTGCCGTCGCAATGACGGCTGCCGGTTCGACGGGATAGCCGTAGACGCCGGTGCTGATGCAGGGAAAGGCGATGGAGCGGCAATGGTGCTCAGCGGCGAGCTTCAGTGAGTTGCGGTAGCACGAGGCGAGCAGCTCCGCTTCGCCGTGGCTGCCGCCGCTCCAGACCGGGCCGACAGCGTGGATGACGTACTTTGCGGGCAGCTTGTATCCATTCGTGATCTTCGCTTCGCCGGTGTGGCACCCGCCGAGGCCGCGGCACGCATAGAGCAGCTCCAGGCCCGCCGCCCGGTGAATCGCCCCATCGACGCCCACGCCCCCAAGCAACGAAGTATTCGCCGCATTCACGATAACATCGACGGGAAGCGTCGTAATGTCCGCCTTGGTAGCATAGATTAGAAGATTTCTTTTCATGGTTGTCCTGTATTTATACTTCAGGCAAGAAACATCATCAACTATCCATTATCAATTACCCCTCCTTCACCTCCTCGAACTCTGCATCGACCACTCTCGGAATCGGCTCCTCTTTTGCCTGCGCGGCGAGTTTTTCCCATTCGAGAAAGGCCGTGAGGTCGTGATTGATCGAGGCGAGCACGGCGGTGAGCACGGCGGCGTCATCGAAAAAACCGACCAGCGGAAGAAAGTCGGCAATCGCGTCGAGCGGGTTGACGAAGTAGATGAGCGCCGCGACGGCAAGAATGACGGTCTGCCACGGCACGACGCGGTACTCCTTGCTGAGATAGGCACGAACAAGCCTGACGAGCGTCTGGAACTTGTCGTTCAGCTCGTGGAACGGCGAAGATGTGCCCGCACTACCGATCATGTGCACTGCGGTGTCGATGACATCCTTGATTTTTTCCGGGTCGCGCAGGGTCTCTTCGGCAGCTCTGCGCGCGCGCTCGAAAATGCGTCCTTGCTTTTTCTCTTTCATCTCGGAGTGGTGCGTATCGTGCAGGTTCGCGCTGCCGGAGGGTCAGCGTTTGCCTGCCTTGAGAAGCTTGCGTTTTTCCTCCGCCGTCAGGGAGTCGTATCCCCTGCTCGAAATTTTGTCGAGAATCCGGTCGATCTCGGATTCTGAGAGATCGTCATCCTTGCCGCCCTGCCAGAGCACCGGCCCTTGCTGTTTTTTCGGAAGCGAGAACTTCCTGAACATCCGGCTGATCGAGCCGTCGTTTCGCCGGATCATGATGTAGATGTAGCCGATCAGCATGCCGCCGAGATGGGCGAAATGAGCCACATCGCTGCCGCTGCCCATGCTCCGGTTGCCGAGGCCCGAGAAGAACTCGAACAGCGCATACCCCGCCACGAAGTACTTCGTTTTGACCGGCAAAAAAAAATAGACGTAAATATACCGGTCGGGGAACATCATGCCAAAGGCGAGCAGCACGCCGAAAATCGCGCCGGACGCGCCGATGGTCGGATTAGGAAGTCCGGCGGTCGCCGCGAGATTGATAAACGCCGCGCCGATACCGCAAGTAAAGTAATAGGTGACGAAGTCTTTCGTGCCCCAGTAATTTTCGATTTCAGCGCCGAACATCCAGAGGGCGAGCATGTTGACGATGATATGCCCCAATCCGCCATGCAGAAACATGTAGGTCACCGGTTGCCAGAGGTGAAAGGCGAAGCCCTCCGCAGGATGCGAGCCAATCGGCCAGAGCGCGCCAAAGGTCGTCAGAATATCGCCAAAAGGGGACATCTGAAAAAGAAAGACGATCACATTGGCAACGATGATCGCCTTGATCGCCGGCGGCATCACCTGGAAGCCGCCGGGAGTGTATTGCTGGTCGTATCGGGACATTCAGTATCGTTGACAGTGATTGGCGATGCCTTTGCAGCGTATCGGAATCTTGAATGCAGAGCCTTGTTTAATCGTTCAGCGCGGCAATGCCCGGCAGCTCCTTGCCTTCGAGGAATTCGAGGCTCGCGCCGCCGCCCGTGGAGACGTGCGTCACCTTCTCGGAAAGCCCGGCTTTCGCGATGGCCGCCGCCGAGTCGCCGCCGCCGATGATCGTCACCGCGCCTTCGGCGGTCGCGTCGGCAAGCGCCTTGGCGATGGCGAAGGTTCCTGCGGCGAACTGGTCGATCTCGAACACGCCCATCGGGCCGTTCCAGAGCACGGTCTTCGCGCCGAGGATCTCTTTGGTGTAGGCTTCGATGGTTGCCGGGCCGATGTCGAGGCCGCTCATCCCTTCGGAGATGGCCGTCACCGGCTCGACGCGCGACGGCGCATCGGCGGAAATCTCCGCAGCTACGACCACATCTTCGGGCAGCAGCAGGCGGACGCCCTTCTGTTTGGCCTGTTCGAGCAGCGCGAGCGCCAGTTCGATTTTATTATCCTCGACAAGCGAGTTGCCCACTTCGAGTCCCTGCGCCTTGAAGAAGGTGAAGACCATCGCGCCGCCGACCAGCACGGTATCGACCTTGCTAAAGAGCGCTTCGAGCACGTCGATCTTGCCGGAAATTTTCGCGCCGCCGAGAATGGCCACGAACGGACGCTGCGCATCGTTGAGCGCCGTGCCGAGGTAGCGCAGCTCCTTTTCGATGAGGTAGCCCGCCACCGAGGTCTGCATATATCGAGTGATGCCCTCGGTCGAGGCATGGGCGCGGTGCGCCGTGCCGAATGCGTCGTTGACGTATATTTCGCCCAGCGAGGCGAGTTCTCTGGCGAAATCGGCGTTGTTCTCCTCCTCTTCGGGATGGAAGCGCAGATTTTCAAGCATCATCACGTCGCCATCCTGCAACGCGAGCACCTGCTGCATCACCTCGGTGCCGATGCAGTCGCCCGCCATCGTCACCGGGCAGTCGAGCAGCTCGGAGAGGCGCTTTGCCGCCGGAGCGAGGGAGAATGCCGGGTTGACCTTGCCTTTCGGTCTGCCGAGGTGCGACATCAGAATCAGCCTGCCCCCCTCCTCGATGACCTTACGAATCGAGGGCAGCGCCTCCACGATTCTTTTCTCGTCGGTGATGTTTCTGTCCTGATCGAGCGGCACGTTGAAATCGACTCGCATCAAGACGCGCTTTCCCTGTAACGATATGTCAGACAACGTCTTTTTCTGCATTTCCCTGTGAGTTGGTTGGTGGAATTGAAAGTGTTTGACTTTGTGAATATACATAAGATTACCGCTCGCTTCAATCAATGTTTTCAAGTTGCAATTCTATAATGCTTTAGAGGATTTTTCCCTTGCCTCGAAACGCCCGGTTCACACGCCAGTCACCCCTTTTCAGGAGTCGCGAAAGGGCATAAAAAAAGCCGGGATTTTCTCCCGGCTGCGGTGAGTCGCGCCGCGCTCCCGGCGGTCAGCGCCGCATTCTCGGCTCGCTCACCACGTGAATCCCCGTGCCCGCCCTTCGATCTTCACGGCACCTCTTTTATCTGCCCCTCCCGTCGCTCAAGGCTCGAAGCGTGCCGTTCCGGTCAACGCAATAGCTGAACCGCAGCTTCGCCGGAAATACTTGATACGCGACAGGAAAGCGCCTGTCTCTCCAATGCGAGCGACC
>CAIUQW010000296.1 GCA_903901395.1 uncultured Chlorobiales bacterium
CAGGGTCGATACCAGCATCCTCGAGGAAGCGCTCCCTGGCCGGAAACCGAAGGTCAGCAAGCTCCTCGACCACCGGGTTGCCGACGAACTCCGCTTCGATGCCGTGGCGGCGGTAGAACTCCACCTCGAAGTCGAAGATCACCAGCAGACGGTCAACGCAGGCGCGAATTTTCTCGACGCGCCGCTCCTTCCACGCCCAAACCTGCGGCGAGATGTAGTAGATCACCGGAATGCCGAGCTGCTTCAGGAAAGCGGCGATATGCAGGTTCATGCCGGGATAGTCGATCAGCAAGGCTGCGTCAGGTTTTTCGCGCACGATGGCCGCCTTGAGATCGCGGATCACCTTGCGCAGAAACGGAGCGTGCTTGAGTACCTCGACGAAGCCCATGATGCTCATCTGATCGGTGGTGTAGAGCAGCTCTGCGCCAAGTTCGGCAAGCTTGCGTCCGCCCACGCCGAACACCTTCACGCCGGGCCGGGATGCGAGCAGCTCGCGCATGGGGCCAGCCGCATGGAGATCGCCGGAGACTTCGCCAGCCAGCACGAAAAGCTTCTTCATGGACTTCGTCTGCTGTAATTGCATCATCGAACAGGAAACCGTATTTTGTATATAACATAAAAGTATCAGCGTATCGAAAGGGGTATCGGAAATACGCGAAAAGATCATCGACGAATTATCACCATTATATTAAATCCACATCAGAATGCAAGTTAAATTTGGAACCGACGGGTGGAGGGCGATCATAGCCAAAGAGTACACGTACGACAATCTCAAGCTTGCCGCGCTCGCTTCGGGCAAATATTTCCTCTCGCATCCCGACAAGTCGAACGGCGTCTGCGTCGGTTACGACACCCGCTTCATGTCGAAGGAGTTCGCCCGCTATACGGCGGAGGTGCTCTCGTCGATGGGACTCAAAGTCTTTCTGGCCAACAGCTTTGTCTCGACACCCGCGGTTTCGCTCTACACGAGAGAGCACAAGCTCGCAGGCGGCGTCATGATCACCGCCTCGCACAATCCGCCGATCTACAACGGCTTCAAGGTCAAGGCCTCGTACGGCGGCCCGGCGCACCCGGAGGTGATCGACGAGATCGAAAGCTACCTGCCGGGCATCGATCCCGCCACGCCGGTCGAAGCTGCGGAGAATCTGATCACCATGACCGACATCAAGTCGGAGTATGTGGCCTATCTCGTCTCGAAACTCGACCTGAAGCTGATCCGCGAGTCGGGCATGAAGATCGCCTACAACGCAATGTACGGCGCTGGTCAGGACATCATCACGCGGCTGCTCGACGAGTCGATCATCAACTGCTACCACTGCTCGGTCAATCCCGGCTTCGACGGCATCAATCCCGAACCGATTCCGCAATATATCAGTGAATTCGTGGAGTTTTTCAAGGAGGTCGAAACCGATGTGGCTGTCATCACCGACGGCGACGCGGATCGCATCGGAATGCTTGACGAGAAAGGCGAGTTCGTCGATTCGCACAAGCTCTTCGCCATCATTCTCAAATATCTGGTCGAACAGAAAAGCCAGAAGGGCGAAGTGGCTAAAACCTTTGCGCTGACCGACGTGATCGACAAAATCTGCCAGAAGCACGATCTGAAGATGCACCTCCTGCCGGTCGGCTTCAAATATGTGAGCCGACTGATGACCACCAACGACATTCTCATTGGCGGCGAAGAGTCCGGCGGCATCGGTATTACGTCATTCCTGCCCGAGCGGGACGGCGTCTACACCGGCCTCCTGATCCTCGAAATCATGGCGCGGCGGCAGAAAACGCTGACCGGCCTGGTCGAGGAGCTGTATGACGAGTACGGCTTTTTCTGCTACAACCGCCTCGATCTGCGCGTCACCGAGTCGAAGAAGCAGGCGATCATCGCGGCGGCGGCGGGTGGTGTACTGAAAAGCATCGCGGGATACCCGGTGACGGGATTCAGCGATCTGGACGGCTTCAAGTACCACTTCGAAGGCGGCTGGATGCTCATCAGGGCGTCGGGCACTGAGCCGGTGCTGAGAATCTATTGCGAAGCCGACTCCACCGAAAAAGTGGAAAAAGTGCTCGCGTTCGCCTCGAAACTCGCCTGAAGAGCGCAAGATTGTCGCGCGATTGTCGTCAGATGATCCAATACGCGAAACCGGAATGCGGAAAACAAGGCGCGATTTTATACTTTCATCAACCTGCCGAGGCTTTTCGTTTACAGTGGAAAGCCTCGGTGCGAGCCGATAAGTCGGCTTTTTTCGATTTGCCTTAACCATCGTCCATTGCAGCAACAGGCCATAACATCCAGAGATCGCTCATTCAGCGAACTTGTCCTCGAACATCAGGATATGGTCGTCAACACCTGTTTCCGCTTCGTTTTCAACCGCGAGGACGCCGAGGATCTCGCGCAGGAGGTGTTCATCGAGGTCTATCGCTCGCTCGAAAAATTTCGCGAGGAGTCGAAGCTTTCGACCTGGATCTACCGGATCGCCGTCACCAAGTCGCTCGATCACCTGCGCAAGCTTAAACGCAAGAAACGGTTCAGCTCGCTCAAGCGGGTCATCGGCATCGACGATCCGGCGGACTCGATTCCCGCGCCGAGCGACGACAACCCCGCCGATGCGCTCGAAGACAAGGAGCGCGTCGCCGTGCTGCAAAACGCGCTCGACGCCCTGCCCGACAACCAGAAAACCGCGTTCCTGTTGAGCAAGCAGGACGGATACAGCAATCAGGAGATTGCCGACATTCTCCAGACAACCATTCCGGCAGTCGAGTCGCTGATTCACCGGGCGAAAAAAAATCTGCAATCGCGTCTTGAGCGACACTACCGGTCAGACAATTGAGCGAAGTGATCGACGCAAGAATTAAAATGTTTCGACGTCATATTCGATGAAACCGTAACGAACCATGAACAGAACTACCGAAAAACGCAACGCAGAGGTCACGAAGACGCTCGATATGCTCGACAGGATGCCAAGGATCGAGGTGAGCCGCAACTTCAGGGTGCAGCTTTTGCAACGGATCGATGCGATTGAGGTCAAAAAAAGCTCCGGCGCAGCCGCGTTTGGCGGAGCCTTCAGACCGAAACTCGCCTTGATGTCGCTGCTGCTGGTGCTGAACATCGCTTCTGCTGTAATGTTGTACATGCATGAATCACCGCAGCTTGCCGGAACTTCGGGCACCGTGGCCGAAGCGATGAGCGAAGATTACGGCGGTGGCCCGGCGCTCTCCTATTACGACGATCAGTCGGCGGTCAGCCGCTGAGAGAGGGACTTTGAACTCAGGACAACGAAAACAGGCAACGATGAACATCATTACAACTGTAACGCCCGCGCGGTTATAACATTTTAGAGGTTACCGATGGACTTTCTTTCTTCCAAGCGTTTCGTCACGACAGCCCTGGTGCTTCTGGTCGTACTCAACATGGTACTGATGGGGGTGCTCTGGTGGCAGAACTTCGTCACCCGGAGTTACCGGTCGGTTGAAGTCACGCGATTTTACAACGGCGGTGGCCCCGGTGGAGGTGCCGAGCTGGTACTGAACGACACGCAGAAAGAGGCATTCAAAAAACTCAGGCAGGAGCATTTCCGCAAGAGCATGCCGACCGTGCAGAAAATCATAGACTTCAAAAAAGCGCTGATCGCCGAATCGGTCAAGCCTGAACCCGACAAGAACAAGCTTTCGGCCATCGCCGACAGTATCGGCCATCGGCAGGCGTTCCTCGAAAAAGATCTGGCGCTCCATTTCCATGAGCTTGCCGCTCTCTGCACGCCCGCCCAGCGCGATTCGCTGCAAAAATTTCTTGGCAATATCTATGCCGTGCGATTCCAGAAGATGAACTCATGGCATGGCAGGCCGCATCGTGACCGTGATGGTGACGACCGTCCTCGCCCTCTTCCGCCGCCACCGGCTGAACACTGATAACCGGATGTCGGGATGTCTGTAAACCAGCCGTTCAGGTGGCGCGTCTTCATCAGCGCCGGACTGCTTCTGACCTTTCTGGTGATGTTCGTCTCCGGCCTCGTGCTCTTCATCTCCCCACCGGGTCGGGTGGCGAACTGGACGGACTGGAACCTCTTCGGTCTGAGCAAACGAGGATGGCAGAACCAGCATATCGTCTTCGGCTTCGCCTTCATCATCCTCTCGATTTTCCATCTTTTCGTCATCAACTGGAAGGCGTTTCTCTGCTACATCAAGTCGAAAGCCTCGAAGGGCGTGAACAATCCGCTGGAGCTTGCTTTGTCGGTGATGCTGTTTGCGGCGCTCGCGGTCGGCACCTTCTGGCACTTGCCGCCATTCGAGCAGATCATCGCTCTCGGCGACCGCCTTTCGGGATCGTGGGAGCGCAAAACCGGCGCGCCGCCCGTACCGCACGCTGAAACCCTCACGCTCGACGAACTTGGTAAACTGCCGCAGGTATCGATGCCTAGCAGTGAAATCGTGAAACGCTTGCAAGCGGCGGGGCTGAAGGCGCGCGACGCGAAGCAGACGCTTCAAGAGATCGCCGCGGACAACGGCGCTGAGGTTCAGCGCCTGTACGACATCATCGTGCCGTCAAAGCGCTCCGGCGGACTTGGCGAAGGAGGCGGATGGGGCCGCAAAACGCTCGGCGAGGCTGCCGAGGTTTGCGGAGTTTCGCCGCTCGCCCTGCAACAGGCGCTGAAGCAGCAGGGCATCGAGGCATCGTCCGATGAACGATTATCCGACATCGCCACGAAAAACAGCCTGAGCACTCCCGAACTGGTTCGAAAAATCAATGCGATGACCGAAAAGCGGTAGTGCGACGGCTTCGTCTTTTGGGATGGTTATTGAAACGGGACAGGGATTGGACGCATGAAATGATTAAGAGGACGGGCACAAGACCCGTCCCTACAATCACGAATGATTGGTTTATCCCAAGATAATCATGTTCAAGGTCGGTGTTCCGTTTCGCGCCAGATACGAGACAGTTATCGCCACGTGATGGTTCTCGCCAAACGATTTCAGCGCTTGCAGATCGCGCCGTACAGTTCGGGGCGGCGGTCGGCGAAAATGTCGTTGAATTCGTTGAAGCTTTTGTCGCGGCATGGACGGGGATCTATCTCCACCAGCAGCACTGCATCGCCCTCAGCTCCGGCAAGTGATACCGGTTCGCCCCACGGATCGTACAACGCCGAACACCCCTTGAAGAGCAGCGTTTCGTCGCCGACAGTCTCGGTGCCGCACCGGTTGGCCACCGCCACGTAGAGCTTGTTCTCGATGGCGCGGGCAGGCATCACCTTGCGCCACGCATCGGTGACGAGGTTCGACGGGCAGGCAATCAGTTCCGCCCCGCCGAGCGCCAGTACCCGCGAAACTTCCGGAAAGCGCCAGTCGTAGCAGAGCATGATGCCGATGGAAATGTCGAGCCGCTCGTCGCGAATCACCGGAAAAACGGTGTCGCCCGGCTCGAAAACGAAGCGCTCCTTGTAAAAAAGGTGCGCCTTGCGATAAATGAGGGGTTCCTGGAGGTTCGCACGAAAAACGAACACCGAATTGTAGAAGCGACCATCCGCCACCTCGGGCATCCCGGCGACGATGATCGCCCCCTTCTCGCCTGCGAGGCGCTGGAAGAAACGGCACGCCACGCCGCCCGGTGCTTCGGCGAGCGGCGCGAGTTCTTCGCGCGACACGAAAAAGTAGCCGCTCGTGCACAGCTCCGGCAGCACGATTATGTCAGCTTCGACCGGCGCGATAAGCTTTTCGATTGCTTCGAGATTCGCCTCGCGGTCGCGATGAACTGGTGTAAACTGGATGGTGGCGAGGCGGATCATCATTTTCTGGGACCTCCCGCCGGACGAAGTTTCTTCCGCGCCATCCGCAAGACCGCCGATGCCTCGTTGCGGAAAATCAGCACGCCAAGCGCCAGATAGAGCAGCACGATGAGCAGCTTCACGAGCAAGGCAAGCAGGCCGCTGATGCCAAATCCGGCGAGCCACGCGAGCAGGTCGTCGTGCCACACGGCAAACGCCAGCCCCGCGCCGAGCAGCAGCGAGAGGCGGCCCCAGTCGTAGCTGACGGGATAGAAGCGCACCGAATAGATTCCCATGCAGAGGCACATCACCGCCGTACCGAGCAGAATCGCCACCGCCGCGCCATCCATGCCGCCGAGCGGAATGAGAATCCAGCACGCCGCCGTCGTCACCACTGCCCCGGCGAAGGTCACGACGGGCAGATATTTCGTCTTCCCGGAGATCAGAATTCCAGCGGAAAGGTTGGTCGAGATCATGTCGAACACGTAGCTGAAAAAGATCCACGGCAGAATCGACATGCCCATCCAGTACTTCGGCGGCAGCAGATAGAGCCGCCCGCCCCAGTGAACCCGAACCAGATCGGGCACGAAAAAGGTGCATGCCACGGCGAGCACGATCACCGCGATGCCCGAAAGATTCATCACCTGCCGGAAGAGCGGCTTCGCTTCGGGATCGTCGGCATGTTGCAGGAAAAACGGCTGCCAGGCGAAGCGGAAAATCTGGATGAACATCTGAAGCGCCACGCCAAACGCCGCCACCCGCCCATAGATACCGGTAATGTCCGACGCCTGGAAACCCGCGCCGTAAAGCCGTTCGATGTCGTGCTGCGGAATGCGGATGAGCAGGTTCCGGTCGATCAGGTGGATCAGGAGGCCAGCGATGCCGGTCGGCACGTAGGGCAGGCCGATGCCAAGCAACTGGCGATACATGCCGGGCGAGAAGAAGGGCTTGAGATTTTTCAGCACCGGCAGAATGAAAAGCAGGCTGACCAGCGAGCCGAGCGCCTCGCCGATGAAGACGCCGGACAGACCCGCGCGGAATCCGAGAATGAGCACGAAGGTGCTGATGACGCCGCCAACCACGCCCATGATTTTGGCCAGCGCGAAGGGAATCGCCTTGCGCTTCAGCCGCAACTCGGCGAAGGGCACCACGAGCATCGTATCGAGAAACAGAATCGCGGCGGCATAGCGGATGAAAAGCCCCGACTCTGGCGCGAGACCGATGGCGACGGCAATCGATGGCGCGAAGAGCAGCATCAATCCCGAAAACAGGATCGATGTCAGAAAAAGGCTGAAAAATGCCGTTGAAAACAAAGGACGCTCATCCTCGTTGCGCTTGATGGCGTCCGAGGCCACCTTCAGATAGGAGGTTTCAAGACCGTAGGTGAAAATGACATTCCCCAGCGCGATGTTGGCGTAAACCACCGCCTGGATGCCGTTGTCGAAGGTGGTCAGCTGGTTGGCGTAGAGCGGGACGAGCACGTAGTTCAGGCTGCGGGCCAGAATCGTGCTCGCGCCGTAAATGACCGTATCCTTTGCGAGAAGCTTGAGTTTTGCGAACATCCGCTGCGTATCCCGATGATCTGCTTAGTCTTTTTGCTTCGCAGATCCGTTGGGCATGGTCGCGCTCTCTTTCTGCTTTCTGACGGCATCCATATCGACCTGAAACTTGCCGTCCTTCTGAATGACAGGAATCTTGGAGATCACCTCGCGCAAATGCGCCTGTGCTTCGGCCTGCTGCTGCTTCATCTTTTCAAGCTCGTCGCCCGTCAGGCCGACCGGATTGTCCTTGTCGATCAGCGTCTCCTTGAACGATTCGATCTGGAGGTTCTGCTCCATCTTCATATGATCGACGAACTTGGAGAGAAAAAACATGAGCATAAAAAAGACCGCCAGAGCAAATCCGAGTATTAAAATCCAGCTCATAATCCAGAGGTTATGGTTAGCATGAACAGTTTCCGGGAACCGCGCGAAGCCACCGCGCCGCGAAGCCGCTGGCGACTTTCCGGCGCTTTCCGTCCGGGTTTGAAAATATCATGAATTTTCCAGATTATAGCGCTGAATATCGGATTAAAAAATGAATATTTCCTGCTTTTGCGGGAATCGCATTCGCCGTAACCGAAACCACCCCAACGATGATGCCGGAACAAGCAGCCACCATCCAGGAAGGAAGGAGCATCCTTCTGCAGGAAGCCGACGCGCTCCGCTCGATGAGCGAGCGATTGGACGATAATTTCGCGCGAGCGGTCGATCTGATGTACGGCTGCGCGGGCAAGATCATCATCTCCGGCATGGGCAAGTCGGGCATCATCGGCCAGAAGATCGCGGCGACGCTCTCATCGACCGGAACCACGGCAATTTTCCTCCATCCAGCGGAAGCGGCGCACGGCGACCTCGGCGTGGTTTCGGAGGGCGACACGGTCATCTGCC
The DNA here is from genome assembly GCA_903901395.1 of uncultured Chlorobiales bacterium. Classification (GTDB taxonomy): domain Bacteria; phylum Bacteroidota; class Chlorobiia; order Chlorobiales; family Chlorobiaceae; genus Chlorobaculum. The sequence continues at coordinate 8,183 of CAIUQW010000296.1, forward strand.
TCTCCAAAAGCGGCATGACCGAGGAGCTGAACTTCATCCTCCCGGCGCTTCGCGAGCGCAA